>JAYUZN010000304.1:0-3505 GCA_043751755.1 Bacteroidota bacterium
ATCTACTTTGTTATAGTATTGGTGTATGAGGGAAATAGACATGTTAAGTGAAAAGTTGAGCGTGGAAAGTTGGTGTGTGCAAAGGCAGGATTTTTGTCAAAAAAATACCGCACAAAGATAGGCTTTGTAGGGCAAAAATGCAATAAAATAACGAATAATCAATAAAACATCTAAGGAATTATCAACTGCGTCATTTTCAATATTTCAACGCCTGATTTAGCGATAATCTTTGCAAAAGTAGAAAATTTTAGATTCTTTGACAATTTTTGTGTCCGGTTTCTCCTAAAAATTGTCAAAGAACCTACGAAAACTTGCATAGCAGCTAAAAAGCAAGTAATTTTGCCAGATATTCAAAACGAAAAAAGACGAATATGGCAGGCATTTATATTCATATTCCTTTCTGCCGCAAGGCTTGTAGCTATTGCGACTTCCATTTTAGCACCTCTTTTCGCTTGCTTGCGCAGATGTTAGCCGCTTTGAAAACAGAAATTCGGTTGCAAAAGGACTTTTTTCCTCCCAATACAAGCATAGAAACCTTGTATTTTGGCGGAGGCACGCCTTCTGTTTTTTCGCCTGCCCAGATTCAAAGTTTGATAGAAACTGTCTATCAAGTTTTTCCAAATGCTAAAGAAACTTTGCAAGAAATTACGCTTGAGGCAAACCCAGAAGACTTGTTTCCGCCTAATGAATGGGCAGAAATGAAAACAGACATCAATCGTTTAAGCATTGGTATTCAGTCCTTTGGGGAGAAAGATTTGGCTTTGATGAATCGAGGACATGCCCATATAGACATTGGTGAAATGTTGGCTTTGTACCAAACAAAAGGCTATAACAATATTTCTCTTGACCTCATTTTTGGCATTCCCGATTTGACGGAAAAACAGTGGGCTGCACATTTGCAAAAAGTCTTAGCTTATAACGTACAACATTTGTCTTTGTATGCCCTTACTTTAGAGCCAAAAACGGCTTTGGCGCATCAAGTCAAAAAGGGGCTTGTGCAGATTCCAGAAGATAGTGCCTATAGTCAGCAGTTTTTGTTGGCAGATAAACTATTGGCAGAAGCAGGTTGGGAGCATTATGAGTTGTCAAATTATGCAAAAAAAGGCTTTCGTTCGCAGCACAATGCCGCATATTGGAAGGGGCAGCCTTATTTGGGAATAGGTCCTTCGGCACATTCTTACAATGTGAGCCATCGTTTTGCCAATGTTGCTTCTAATCCTAAATATATCGCAGCTTTGAAAGAAAATAACTTAGCAATTATTGAAACGGAAACGCTTTCGCCCCAAGATACTTATAATGAATATATTTTAACACAATTTAGAAAGGCAGAAGGCATAAATGTGGCGTTTATTGCGGCGAATTGGCAGGTAGAGGTATTGCAAAAATATAAAAGCCTCATAGAGAATTTAAGGTTGAATGGGGGTATGGTGCAAGTGGGTGATTTTCTGCGACTTACGCCACAAGGTTGGCTGATTTCGGATTATGTGATAAGGGAAATGATGGAGTAATTTCACGCAGATTTGCGCAGATAGAGACGCAGATTTTGCGCAGATTAAGAATAGCCTTTATTATTTGCGAAAATCTGCGGTTAAATCCGCGCAAATCTGCGTGAACCATAGCAGCTATTTAAACTCAATCGTTATCATATCATGCACTTTGAGACCCAACAAATCGGCAGCCGCAGATTCGCGCATAGCAATTTCTAAGTAGCCTGTAGAGCCAAAAATTGCCAATGCCTCTCCTTTTCCTACATCAGAATAGGTGGCTACAATGCGGCGAAGGCGGATATTTCGCAAAAAAATCTCGAAATTTCTTTCTTTTTTGAGGGATAAAAAGAGGCTTTTGTCGATATTCGTTATCACATTTCCGAAGGTATCTATGTGAATTATTTTTCCTCTTAAGGCATTATTTATAAAGGTAGGTTCGCCCCAAAACAGTTCTTTGATTTCGGTAGGTGCGGCAATTTCTGCAATGTCCCCGCCATTTGCCAAAAAAGCGGCAGCAGGAGCTAAGACTTGTGCAGGGCGAAAAGATTTGGGAAAATTTTGGGCTAATCCTTTTTCATCTATTCTAAAACAACTTTTTTCCTTATTTTCGGCAATCAAACTACAAACGCCATTGTCAGGCGCAATAAAATACTGGTCTTCGCAGCACATAATAATGCCTGTGGAATGTTCGCCATATTCGGGGTCTACTGCGATGAGGTGAATTGTGCCTTTTGGAAAAGAAGGGTAGGTGTTTTTGACCACAAAAGCCGCCTCCATCAAGTCAAAACAATGAATTTGATGCGATATATCTACGATACGAGAATGAGGACACAAGGTATAAATAATCCCCTGCAACACCGCAGAATAATGCGTTTGCCTTCCTAAATCAGATGTGAGGGTAATAATGTCCATCAAAAATTGTGGATTTTTTGTTACAGATTGAATATATGTTTGTACAAATGAGGTTTACGAGATAGTTTTGTCCTTAAAAGCGCAATACAAGGGCGCAAAGTTAGTGTTTTTCTGTTAATTAAGGGATTATTTTTTCTTTTTGACAAGGTTTTTATTTTTGACAAGGTTTTATTTTTGACAAGATTTTGTTTTTGACAAGATTTACAAGATAAACAAGATAGAAGGTAAGGTAGGTTATTTTTCAATTCTCAATTTTCAATTCTCATTTTCCTATGAAGTATATTCTTGTTATTTTCCGCCTGTTGGCGATTGTTGTATTCACGAGTTGTGCGGTTTCTCTGTTGTTATTGACTATTCTTTTCAAGGGAAATAGCCACGAATTGGGGCAGAAATATGGGCAGCTTTGGGGAAAAGTAGTCTCAAAACTCTTGGGGCTTCGTATCAAAATAGAGGGGAAAATCCCCGAGAATCGCTGCCTTATCATGGCAAATCACCGTTCTTATTCGGATATTATGCTAATATATGGGCATACGGCTTGCGCTTTTGTCGGCATGGCAGAAGCCCGTAGCTGGCCCCTCATAGGCATTGCAGGAGAGGCGGTAGGCACTATTTTCGTAGATAGAAGAAGCCCCAACAGCCGTAAAGAGACCCTTATTCTGATGAAAAAAAGGCTTTCTGAAGGCTATTCTGTCGTAGTTTTTCCAGAAGGAGGGACTTTTGCGGGTCCTCTTACTAAAGAATTTAAAGTAGGCTCTTTTGCCTTAGCCGCAGAAAATAGTATTCCGATTATTCCTACAGCCATTGAATATCAATATGTTACAGATGCTTGGACAGATGGCGTTAGTATGATGGGGCATTTTATTCGCACTTTTGGACGTTTGCGCACCTTTGTTACGATTCGTTTTGGCGAGCCGATTGTGGAAGAAGATGCAGCTATTTTATTGGCAAAAACGCAGGCTTATATTAATGGAAATTTGAAGGAAATGCGAAGGGAATATGAGGCTTACATGGCTTTCTCATAAAAAATAAAACCGCAAAGAACGCAAAGGAAACTTCACGCAAAGTACGCAAAGCGTTTTGTTTTTGGGCAATTTTTTTGCGAACCT
>JAYUZN010000305.1:0-3346 GCA_043751755.1 Bacteroidota bacterium
TCTTTGGCGACTTCGCAAAATGCCATTTTCAAATTCCCCCTCAATCCGGTGCAGAATACAGGTACGGCAACTGCGACCACAGGCGGCAATATTGGCGTATTTATAAATGGGGTAGCCTTGTTTGATTACCGAGATGGGGTAGCTTGGAATACAGCTACGAATGCCTTGTGTGGGGGACCCGGAAACCCGCCTTGTCCAGGGGGAATGGGGGCTGCAATGCCTTGGAACAGAGATGCGATTCCTGCCGAAAAAGCAGGATTTGACTGTTCAAAAGGGCATCCTGCGATGGGAAATTATCATCATCACCAAAATCCGAGTGCCTTTAAATTGGATTTAATGGTGATTTCTACCGTATGTAACTTGTATGACGCAGATGGTTTGTATGTAATTGACAGCACACAACATTCGCCGTTGATTGGATTTGCCTATGATGGTTTTCCGATTTATGGGGCTTACGGCTACAAAAATGCAGACGGAACAGGGGGCATTGTGCGCATAAATTCAAGCTATAAGTTGAGAAATATAACGGTTAGAACGCATTGGGCTGATGGCACTGACGTAGCTGATGGACCTGCTGTAAATGCCACCTATCCTTTGGGCTATTTTAGGGAAGATTACGAATATATCCCGACTTCTGTCGCTACCCCCGATTTTTTGGACGTACATAATGGGCGTTTTTGCATCACTCCCGAATATCCGAATGGCATTTATGGCTATTTTGCTACGGTAAATGCAAACTGGAATTCTGCCTATCCTTATGTGGTGGGGCCTACTTTTTATGGCACAAAAACGGCTGTCAAAGTTACTTCTATCAGCGAACCTGTTACGACTTATACGCCAAATGTGGGACTCAATGAAGCTGCTAACAGCTTGAATGTTACGGTTTTCCCCAATCCTACCCATGACTTTATCGCCATTCAAATAAATGATATCGCCAAAGAAAATAGAGGAATCCGTTTGTATGATTTGATGGGCAGATTGATTCAAAGTACAAACCTTCATCAGGGCAGTACGATTGCTTATTTCGATACGCGAAAATTGTATAGCGGAGAATATGTGATATGTGTATATATCGGAAATGAAGTAATTTCCAAAAAAGTGATTATAAGTAAATAACATATATCAAGCAACCCTTCGAGTGGTCGCAGACCCTCGAAGCGGTTGCCCCTATTTCGGATAGCCCAAGCTTTTATCAAACAAAAAATGCCTATCCGTCAAAGTCAGCAAAAAAGCCGTTAAATCCACTTTTTCGTTTGAAGACAAGACAATAGGCTTCGCCAATTTGGGCGAAAGCGTCTTACTTGCCTGAATCCCTTTTTCATAATGCTTCAGCACCTCATTCAGCCTTTTGAAACGCCCATCATGCATATATGGCATAGAAAACTCAATATTTCGCAAAGTAGGTACTTTGAATTTGAGCGAATCCGCAGGATTTTGCGTAACCTTCATTCGCCCAAAATCCTGCAAAGACGTATCAACTGTTAGCCCATTATTTTCAAATGCCAAATTCGTAAACAAAGGTTCTGTATGACAACTATTACAATTTTGCTGAAATAACAAATAACCTTTTTGTTCCTGTTCGGTAAAAACAGCCTCCCGTCGCATTACACTGTCATATTTCGCATTTGCACTTACCAATCTCAACATAAATTGCGCCATCGCTTTCAAGGTATGTTCGCCCGTAATGAGGCTATCCCCAAAGGCTTTGTAAAATAAAGCAGGATAATGAGCCGTAGCTTGCAACTTCTCCACCACATTTTCGAGGGTTTCGCCCATCTCGCTTGGGTGACTGATAGGTGCAAGAGCTTGCATATCCAAATGATTGATAGCCCCGTCCCACATAAAAGCCGTATGCCACGCCAAATTCATCAAAGCAGGGGCGTTGCGTGTGCCGATTTTGTCCTCAATGCCATGACTTAGCGCGTGGTCAATATGCGTAAAAGCAGTGTATTGAGAATGGCAACTTGCGCAAGAAATAGTGCCATTTCGAGAAAGAATAGGGTCATAAAACAAGGCTCTGCCCAAAGCGATTTTCTCCGTAGTAAGGGGATTTTTTTCAAAAGAATAGGCAGGAGTTGGGAAGTTTGGGGGAATGACAAACAGAATTTCCTGCACTTTTTGGAAGGAAGTGAGCAAGAGAAAAAAGGAAATAAGAGAAATAATGTATTTTTTCATGGTTGTTTCGCGCAGATTTTCGCAGATGAAAGCAGATTTCGCAGATATTTTTGTTGTTTTACCTGACTGAAATTACAGCTGCCCATTTTTTTGCCAACAGCACAGCCTCTCTGCTCGGAGACATTATTTGTGCTTGTTTTGACAGGTCTATTGCGTTGAAAAAATCAGCTATAGGCACTTGAATTTCAATATTTTGCTTATTTTCTACAGAAAAAGACAGCCTTTGCAAAGCATTATTGGGCATTTGATAGCCTCCTAAATGGAATTGAAATTCATTATTTCTCGTTTTGCATAGCCAATTTTTTCCCTCCAATTTGAGGTTAATATAGCCACTTTGCCAAGTCCAATACATGCCTTTTGTCGGGTCTAAATCGCCCCCCATTGCGCCAGAAACATGGGTAAGGCTATCTATTCCCAGATTAAATTGGAGTTTGTCAAAAACGATATTTTCTGTTTTTTCCAAGCAAAAAGAAAGACTTTGCGGCTTTGCCAAATCTATGAGATGCACAGAATTTGCGGCTTTCCACACCACAGAATCCTTGTGAAGCAAAGCAAAATCAGACACATAAAAACGCAACATTTCTACAAAAATGCTATCACTTTCGCCTATTTCTCTTTCATTTTCTACGGAAACCCAACACACTTTCCCTTCAAATACGGGCAGAAAAGATATTTTTGTTTGCGCAAATAAAGGGAAATTTAGCCAAAATAAGCTCCAAAACAGGTATTTTTGTTTCATGGAATCATGTTTTTCACGCAGATAAACGCAGATGAGAGCAGATTTCGCAGATAATATTGGGCGGTTTATCTGGGAAATTTCGCTTTTTTTATCTAACGAAAAAAGTCTTTAATAGTTGAAAATTTTGCTCTATCCCAAATAAAAACCCTACCTTTGTGGGCATTTTTATCCCATAAGGAACACGAAAAGAATAAAATCATAATTTACCACTAAGGCACAAAGAAAACTAAGAAAGAAAAAGCGTGGCTTAGATGTCTTCTTTTACCATATTGCTTCGTGTTTCTTCGTGCCTTAGTGGTGAGAAAATGGTAAGTTATTTAATTTTCGTTCCTAAGGAACACGAAAAGAATAAAATCATAATTCACCACTAAGGCACAAAGGAAACTAAGAAAGAAAAAGTGTGGCTTAGTTGTCTTCTTTTACCACATAGCT
>JAYUZN010000306.1:0-5890 GCA_043751755.1 Bacteroidota bacterium
GCACAAAGGAAACTAAGAAAGAAAAAGTGTGGCTTAGTTGTCTTCTTTTACCACATAGCTTCGTGCTTCTTCGTGCCTTAGTGGTGAGAAAAATAGGAAATTATTTAATTTTCGTTCCATATTTAGGTTCAGGCAGATTTTCTATTTTTAATCTGCGAAAATCTGCGGTTAAATCTGCGGGAATCTGCGTGAAATAAAAGATATAAATATAATGAAAATAACCTTTCACATCAACTATCGAACCGATTGGGGACAGACCCTGTTAGTAAGCGGAAACGCACCGGAATTAGGGAATGACAATGTAGCAAATGCCGTCATTATGCAATGCGTAGGCGGTGAACATTGGCGGCTTACAGTGGACATCAATACAGAAGAATTTCCTGATTTGGCGTATAAATATGCCGTTCAAGGGGAAAATGGCATTATTTTGGAATGGGGAAAACCACGTGTTATACATGCTTCTGTTTACCCCGAAATGGACTTGTGGGATTTTTGGAGACCTACACAAATTTCTCAAAATGCTTGGCATTCTTCCGCTTTTACAAGAGCCATCATGAAGCGAAAACAAAAATATGAGCCTTCGGAACTGAAACTTACAGGACAGGAGGCGATTGTCATTTTTCGCCTAAATGCGCCCCTTGTTTCGCCCGAACATGTGGTAGGCTTAATAGGCTCTGATACGGCTCTGGGAAATTGGAATGAGGCAGAAGTGCTGCGCCTAAGTGATGCCAATTATCCTGTGTGGGAAGTGCCTGTAGGCATCAAATCTGCTGAAAAAGAAATTTATTACAAATATGTAATTTATGATATAACAACAGAAAAAATAGTGTCTTGGGAAATAGCAGACAACCGAAAATTATTCCTCAATTTGTTAGACAACAAAGACAAAACCCTGTTTGTGCAGACAGATGAGGATTTTCATTACGAAAAAAACTGGAAAGGTGGCGGGGTTGCTGTGCCTGTATTTTCTTTGCGTAGCGAGAACGGAAATGGGGTAGGGGAGTTCACAGATTTGAATTTGCTCACAGATTGGGCGGTGCAAACAGGCTTGAAAGTCATTCAAATTTTGCCTGTAAATGACACAGTTGCACATCATACTTGGACGGATTCTTATCCTTACGCAGCGATTTCTGTGGCAGCTTTGCACCCTTTGTATATTCATTTGCAAGAAATGGGGCTATTGAATGACAAGGAGTTACAGGCAGAATTTGAGGCAGAAAGGCTAAGGCTCAATCAACTGGCGGAAATCGATTATGAAGCTGTGATGAAAATGAAATCCCGTTATTTTAAGTTGCTGTTTGACCAAGAAAAAAAGGCAATTTATGTAAATAAAGAGTTTCAGGCGTTTATCCAAAAAAATGCAGAATGGCTGAAACCTTATGCTGTTTTTTCCCACCTTCGTGATTTATATAACACACCCGATTGCTCGAAATGGAAAATAGGAGCTATATTTGATAGGACAGAAGTTGAGCAGATGTGTTCGCCTGAAGATGAACATTATCAGCATGTTGCGATTCATTTTTTCATACAATATCATGCCCATTTGCAATTATTGGCTGCTGCAAACTATGCAAGAGAAAATGGCATTGTGTTAAAAGGGGATATTCCGATTGGAATTTATCGTTTTAGCGTAGATGCTTGGACAGAGCCAAAACTGTATAATATGAACGCTCAGGCAGGTGCGCCGCCCGATGATTTTGCGGTTTTGGGGCAAAATTGGGGTTTTCCGACCTATAATTGGGAGGAGATGGCGAAGGATAATTATGCTTGGTGGCGCAAACGTATGACGCAACTTTCTACCTATTTTGATGCGTTTAGAATTGACCATATTTTGGGCTTTTTTCGTATTTGGCAAATGCCTGATAGTCAAGTAGATGGCTTGATGGGCTGTTTTAATCCTTGTCTGCCTTTTTCAAGAGAAGAAATGAGAAATGCAGGTATCTATTTGGATAACAACCATTTATGTCAGCCGTATATTAGAGAGTATTTTTTGTATGAAATTTTTGGGGAATATACAGCAGAAGTGAAAGAGCTTTGTTTATCTCGTATCGAAAATGGGGAATTTGTGTTGCAAGCCCATCTCAAAACGCAAAAATCTGCGGAAAACTGGGTCAATTTTCAAGATTGGTCACAGGAGAAAAAAGAGTGTATTCGTCTGGGGTTGAATGAGTTGATTCGTGAGGTCTTGTTTTTTGACAATGGAAAAAAGGGCTTTAATCCGCGTATTTCCATTCAAAATACCCGTTCTTTCAACGCCTTAGACGAAGACCAAAAATGGAGAATAGAACAGCTTTATACGGATTATTTTTTCTATCGTCATAATGAATTTTGGCGGGAACAAGCCATGAAAAAGCTGCCGCCTCTGCTGAATGCAACTGATATGTTGATTTGTGGCGAAGATTTGGGCATGATTCCCGCAAGTGTGGCAGGGGTTATGAAGGAATTGGGCATTTTGTCCTTAGAAATTCAGCGTATGCCTAAAGGAAATACAGAATTTGGGCATCCTGACGAGGCTCCGTATTTGTCGGTCGTTTCGCCGTCTTCGCATGATATGAGTACGCTTCGAGGCTGGTGGGAGGAAGATGCACAACGTTCAAAACGCTTTTTTTATGATATTTTGCACAATTTGGGAGAGCTTCCTTTTTATGCAGAAACATGGCTTATTCGCCAAATGATTGAACAGCATAGCTATTCTCCTGCTATGTTAGCGATTTTTCCGTTACAGGATTTGCTGGCAATGGACGGGGATTTGCGAAGGGAAAACCCTCAAAGTGAGCAGATTAATGTTCCGTCAAACCCTAAACATTATTGGCGTTTTCGCTTTCATCTGCCCTTAGAGGAGTTGTTGGAGGCAAGGGATTTGAATGAGAAAATACGCGGAATTATGGAGGGAAGTGGAAGGGGGTAATTACCCTACATTTCCAAACGATACAGCGCGTATTCCTGTGCATTTTTTCGCTGAAAAAACACCAAAGCATTTCCATCAGCACTAAATTGGACATCAGAATCCGTAAGGTTTGTTTGAGACCATTTTGCGGCTGCAATATCATATATCCAAATTGTCGTTTTTCCTGACCAATCGTTAGCTATTGCCAATTTATTGGCATCAGGCGACACATCAACCAAACTTAGATGCTTGAAAGGAGACGGGCTTATGATTTCTGTTTCACTCAAAGTGCTGATATTCAATAAGTAAATGCCATCTCCTTCATTGTGTCCCTTTGCTCGCTGAATATAGAGCTGCGTAGGTTGGCTGTGATGTGGAACAATGGAAAACTTGTTCCCATACTCCATGTCTTTGAGATAGCTGGGATTGTAGCCCTCTTCGTTGCAATGAAACAAACGGGCAGAAGCCGAAGAGGAATATCGAACATAGTAAATAGATTCTCCATCAATCGACATATGGGGCGACAGATATTGTATGCTTGATTCCGCCAAAAGAGTATGTGAATCTCCTGTAGTAGGGTGAAAATCAAACAGTTTCTCGTGAGTGGCAAACAATAAAGTATTATTAGCCTCGTTCCAATCCGTAAAGCGCACATTGCCTCTTGCCACCTGTTTATTTTGGCGATTTGCCACATCTAAGAGCATCAAAAAATTATCGGCAGTATCTTTATGGGCATTTACATATCTATACTGATGATAGGAAACATAATTAAGGTTTTTATTCCAACCTATCTTATCAATTATTTCGGGCGAGTCGCAAGGAATACGGATATCCAAATTGTGTAAAAGAGTAGGATTCAATAGATTAGGAATTACCTGAATGGTATTTGTCATTTTTGGTGCAAAATTAGGCGTTATCCGTTTCAATGCAATATAGTAGGTTTTTTGGTTTTGCAAATCGCCTATTTCATACTTATCCGTAAAGGAAAAGGTTTCTTTTGCCCCCAATGAATCGGGGCTTTTGTCCGAAATCCATACTTCAAATTGAGTAGCAGCTACTAATTTGGACATACATTCGGGTCTCCACCCATTCTGATTCTCTTCGATATGTAACAAGATTTTGCCCGCCATGACTTCTCCATAAATGGTATATTCTATAGGAGATTGCCCGTTTTTTCCGCAATAGGGGCAGGCAATAAAGAACAACAGCAAGCAACAAGAAAGACTTAACAATAGAAATGTTTTCATGTAAAAACGTATTTGGCATTATAAAGTAAATAAATGCGCATTTTCCTTTAAACATGTCATTTCTTCAAGAAATGACATGTTTAAAGGGAAACCTCTACCTCCTCACCACCACTTTTTCGGTATAAACTCCTTCATTTGCCTCTATTCGCAGCAAATACACCCCTTCTGCCAAATCAGAAACAGGAATAATGACCTCTGTTTTCGGCTTTTGTACGATATTTTGGGCAAAAACCTGCTTGCCTGCAATATCTGTAAGGGAAACTTTGGCGGCGGAATTATCAGCACTTTCCCATGAAACAAAGACTTCTTCTTGAGCAGGATTGGGATAAATAGAAATCATCAGAGGATTATTTCCTTGTTCTGTGATTTGATTTACCCCAGAAGTGTCTCTGCAATTTGCGCTCGTTTTGGCAATTACCCGATAATTTCCCATGACTGTAACATACAAAGAGTCATGGGTGCCATTAGCTATATTACTATTGTTTTTTTGCCATTGAAAAGTGGCATTTGGCGTAGCATTGGCAATGAGCAGCGCATTTCCCAGCGCAATCGAACCTGTAGAGGTAACGTTTATTGTAGGTTTTGGGTTTACTACGACTATTTTGGGTAAAGACGTTTTCACACAAGTATTTGAATCTGTTACGGTTACCGCATAAACGCCCGCCAATCCTGTTTGATAGCTATTAGTAGTAGCCCCTGCAATCGGAACCCCACTTTCCTTCCAAACATAGTTGTAACCCGCTACTGCATTTGCATTGAAGGTAACACTGTTTCCATCACAAAAGGTAAATGCGCCTACATTCGTCAGGGTAGCGGTAGGCAAGGCATGAACCGTAACAGCAATAAGCGCGGAAGTATCTTTGCAATTGGAACCATTCACCACAAGTACCCGATAGTTTCCTGACAAAATAACGGATAAAGAGTCATTTGTGCCACCTGCGACATTGCTGTTATTTTTTTGCCATTGAAACGTAACCCCTGCCGTAGCACTTGCTGTGAGCAAAACCGTATCTCCTTGACAAAGACTTGTATTGCCCGCAAATGCAGTTACCACAGGTTTGGGATTCACTGCCACCGTTTTTGCCGAAGAGGTTTTCAGACAAGTATTTGAATCTGTTACGGTTACGGTGTAAATACCTGCCTGCCCTGTTTGATAAGAACTTGCAGTAGCCCCTGCAATTGGAACCCCACTTTCCTTCCAAACATAATTGTAACCTGCTATTGCACTCGCATTGAGAATAACACTACTTCCATCACAAAAAGTAAGCGGACCCACATTGGAAACACTCACAATCGGCAAAGGCTTTATCGTTACGCCAATCACGTTTGACGTATCTTTGCAATTAAAGCCGTTATAATTGATATTCGCAACGGCACGATAAGCCCCTGTAATAGTTGGCTTCAATGTCCCATTTGTCCCCCCAGCAATAGAACCGCCGTTTTTTTGCCAATACAAAGTCGTTCCCGCAGAAGGCGTAGCCATGAGGGTAACTGTATCACCCGGACAAACCTCCGTAGCACTGATTGCATTGATACTCACTGTGGGAGAAGGCTTGACTGTGATGACACTCTGCCCTGTTCGATTACAGCCATATTGATTGGTTACAGAGAGATTATAATTGCCCTGCTGCGACAAGGAAATTTGCGGAATCTGGTAAGTATTTGTATCTGTTCCTACCATATTTCCATTGAAAGACCAAACATAATGGCAAATCATATTTGCAGCATTATTCGCAGCAAGTAAGGTTAGGCTATT
>JAYUZN010000307.1:0-2441 GCA_043751755.1 Bacteroidota bacterium
CAAGCTACGAATAGCCTCATTATCTTCTTGCACCATTTTAGGCACAAACTGAGCATTTGCGGTTATGACAAACAGCAATAAAAACTTGAACAATAACGACTTTTTCATAAAAATGGTTTGCTAAAATTTGATATGAGAATGTTAAGAATTTCATTTTTAGTTTCTGACAACGGCTGGGGCTGCTTGCAGGCGGGGCGGAGCATTTGCCTTGAGCTTGGGTTCGCCCCGCTTGTCAGCAGCCCTTATGTTCTATGCCTTTTTTTCTTCATTTAAGTATTCCGTTATTGTAGATTCTGCAAACAGATAATCTACTTCTAACATTTCGCAAAATTGCCCCAGCCCTTCAAACTGGTTTTTATCGTAGTAGCGAATAATTAAACGCTTAAGTCGATTTTCAACCATTTGTAAGGGTGTTTCCCCAAAAACTGCCGTATATATTTTTTCGGCTAATCGTTTGTCTCCTGCTGTGATAGTCATATTATTCAATGTTTGATAAGTGGTTGCAACATAATTTTCAAACTTAAATTCCAAATCTTCAGGTAAAACCATCAAATTCTTCACAAAGATAAGCAATCTTATCAACTTTTTCTCATCATATCCCACTTTTTTTGCGATTTCAAACAATTTTTCTTTCTGAATCAATCGCTTGTCATATTTTTGGCTCGTTTTGAGTACATACAGGTTTGCCAAAACTGCCAAGGCAAAAGGATTCTTGCTTTTTAACAGTTCGATTTCCTTTTGGTCTCTGATTTTGTACGAATTAAATTTGTACGAAATCGTTGTGCCAAACAAAGTATGCGTAAAATGATTATGATTTTTCGGAACTTTGCTATTCGTGAAAATGGCAATGGCAGTAATATCTTTTAGCTCGTATTTGTTGTAAATCAAGGTATAATAGCCAAACATCCTTTCTGCAAAGTCTTTTTCAAAAGTCGCTTGCACTTCAATATGAACGAACACCCATTTTTCCGTTCCGTCTTTCAAATAAACTTTTACCAATTTGTCATTTATGCGTTTGCCTTTGTATTTGGTTTTAAAAATATCCAAGAGTTCTTGTTCCAAAAACTCCACAGAACGCGTAAAATCTACTTTTTCATGCAAATCGGGCATAAAAAATGCGGTAAAATCTTCAAAAAATTCTCCGATAATTTCCTTCCAATGAGAATCATAATCTATTCTCAATACTTCTTCTTCGGTTTCTGACATTACGCTTATTTTTAATGGTAAATGACAATCAAGTATAATTCCGCACAAAGATACGCAAACTACGTTCATTTGTCAAAAAAAATTACGCCCTATTGTTTTGCTTCTAATTTGGAAAGGCGAGCTTCAAGAGCTTCTATTTTTTGGCTTTGAGTTTGGATAATTTTTTGTTGTTCTTGAACGGCTTGAATCAAAATGATAGGCATTTTTTCATAAGCCACTGCCCAATTCTCTTTCTGTTCATTGGCGGGTTTATAAACCCATTGCGGAAATAACTGATAAAATTCTTGTGCAATTACCCCTACTTCTTTTTTTGGAATCACATCCCCTGCACTTAATTCGCCATTTATATACAATCTCTCCAAGTAATTATAACTCACTATACGTACTTTCATGATTTTTTCTAAGATATTTTCTTCATGCCAATTTTTGATATTCGATTTGAAGCGAATATCCGAACTACTATATGTACCTGTAACAAACAAATTGCCATTTCCGCTAAGTGTAGCGATATTCATTTCAGCTGTTCCTGCATTATTGTAACGCCAAAAACGAAATCCCCTTTCTGTTGCCACGCCCAATAGTGGTGGGCTAAAGTTCGCTGTATTATTCCAAAAATCTACATCACTCGCAAAGCCCACCCGATTCATGCCAATAACCAAAGAACCTACTCCATTCCAAGCCGTGCCAGGTCCTGTCCTACCAGTCGCTGGATCTGTATTGTAATGTCCAAAAGATGCATAGCCGTTGAATACGGAAAACCTGTAATCGTTTCTGATTAGATTTGGGGTAGTCGTAGTGTAATTTAGGCTGCCGACATGTACATTCCCCTCAATAATTGCTCCATTTAAGGGCGCAGAACTGACACTGTAGCCTTGTCCAATGGCGAGGTTTCCGTGAACAGAACATTTCGAACCAGGGTTATTACATCCAAAACAAGCATTTTGAGCATAAATATGGCTGCTCAACAAAATCAACAAGATAATAATTTGTGCTAATAGTTTTTTCATAATGCAAAAAAAATAAACGATAATCGTTTGAATGAAGATTTTACTAATTTTATTTCTATAAACGATTGATTTAGTACTCATTTATCCGCTACTAGTTTATGAGTGCTATTCAATTAAGGCATGGCATAGAACGCACCGCTTGCCGATTTCGTAGCCGTTTTGAGCGTTGGTTTCGTGCGTAGGTAAACGGCTATGTACGGCAAGCGAAATGTTGGTGGCATTTTTTAT
>JAYUZN010000308.1:0-6361 GCA_043751755.1 Bacteroidota bacterium
TCATTTTCCAATAACTCTGCTGCTTTTTGCGCTTGTAACATAATAGAACCAGAACCCAATAAATGCGCTTTTAAGCCTTTTTTTGCCTTATTTTTGGAAACCGAAAAACGATACATGCCCTTCAAAATGCCTTGTTCTACCCCTTCAGGCATGGGTGGCATAGGATAGTTTTCATTGTAAACAGTGAGATAATAGATAAGATGCTCATTTTCAATGTACATTCTGCGGATCCCCTCATAAATAATGGTCGCCAATTCAAAGGCAAAACTCGCATCATAACTGATAATACTCGAAACCGTATGCGACGCCAAAAGGCTATGTCCGTCTTCGTGCTGCAAACCCTCGCCATTCAAAGTCGTTCTACCTGCCGTTCCGCCTATAAGAAATCCTTTGGCTAACATATCACCAGCAGCCCATATTTGGTCGCCAACTCGCTGAAAACCAAACATGGAATAGTATATATAAAAAGGAATCATCGGAATGCCATGTACAGCATACGCCGTACCTGCGGAGGTGAAGGAGGACAAACCGCCTGCTTCGTTTATGCCTTCTTGCAAAACCTGCCCCTTAACACTTTCCTTGTATTTAATGACGTTTAACCCAATTTCTTGCGCAAAATATTGTTGCCCCAAAGGGTTATAGATTTGAATGGAATTGAATAAGGATTCCATACCAAAAGTCTGTGCTTCGTCTGGCACAATCGGCACAATGTACTTGCCAATTTGTTTATCCTTTGTTAAAGCGGTCATTATCCGTACAAAAGCCATCGTAGAGGAAACTTTATTTTCATCTCCACTCAAAAAAGAGCTAAAAATAGCTTTGTCAGGCAGGGCAAAACGGGGATAATTTTCTTCTCTTGCAGGAATATATCCGCCCAAAGCTGCCCTGCGTGCTTGCAAATATTGAATTTCGGGGCTGTCTGCGGAGGGAAAATAGAATTTTGCGGCTTTTGCTTCTTCCTCTGAAATAGGAATCCCATAATTTTTTGCCGTATATAACCTATCTTCTTCGCCCAATTTTTTGGTTTGATGGGCTTTGTTTTTACCTTCTGCCACTTTTCCCATACCAAAACCCTTGGTTGTTTTCATCAAAATAACAGAAGGTTTTCCGCAATTTACGGCTTTGTGATAAGCTGCATAGACTTTTTTCACATCTTGCCCACCTCTGTTTCTGATGAGGGAAAATAGCTTTTCATCGGACATATTTTGCAAAATAGGCTCCATTTCTGCTGCCAAAGAAGTTTCCAAAATACGTTTGCGCACTGTTGCGCCGTCTGTTGCCGAGAACTCCAAATAATCTCCGTCCACCAATTCCTCCAAACAACGCATCCAAACATTGGCATCTTTGCCTCCAAAAATCTCGTCCCATTCGCTTCCCCAGACGACTTTTATGGTTTCCCAGCCACTGCCCAGAAAACTTCTTTCCAATTCTTGAATGATTTTGCTATTGCCCCGTACAGGACCGTCAAGGCGTTGCAGGTTGCAATTTACGACGAAAGTAATATTATCCAATTTGTCCCGAACCGCCAAATTGATACAACCCAAAATTTCAGGCTCGTCTATTTCTCCATCACCAATAAACGCCCAAATACGCCTGCCATCAACAGGTTTCAAGCCTCTGCCTTCCAAATATTTCTGAAAACGTGCCTGATAAATGGCAAGCATAGGACCTAAACCCATAGAAACGGAAGGAATCTGCCAAAAAGTAGGCATACGGCGTGGGTGCGGATAGGAGGAAACGCCCCCTGCCAATTCCTGCCGAAAATGGGCAATCGCATGTTCGGAAAGTCGCCCCTCCATGACTGCGCGCGCATAAATGCCGGGCGAAGCATGTCCTTGTATCATCAAAATATCGCCTTTGCGGAAAAAATGATTCATGCCCACTTCTATCATTTCTGCGGCAGCTGTATAAGTCGCAATATGCCCGCCCAAATCGGGGTTTTTGTCGCCTCCTTGCAAGACCATAGCTTGCGCATTCCACCGAATTATATTTCTGATGCGGCTTTCTATCTCCAAATCGCCGGGATATTCGGGCTGCTCATCGGGCGCAATGCTATTGAGATAAGGCGTATTGATGGACGCGCCTTGATTGGCTATGCCTTTTTGCGCAAGCAAGTATTTGAGTTTTTGCAGCAAGTCCGCCGTAGGCTGTTTGCCATATATTTCTACTACTTCCTCAAAAGCTGCGAGGATTTCGGCTTGCTCTTTTTGCCAGTCTTGTTCGTTCATTTGCTGTGTGTTGTTTTTCTCGCAGATTTGCGCAGATGAGGGACGCAGATTTTCGCAGATAACACAAAATAATAAATTTGCGAAAATCTGCGGTTAAATCTGTGTTCATCTGCGAGAACTTTTCAATAAATCGCACAAAGTTACGATTCCCGTTTGTCTTGTGCAAAAGATAGTTGTGGGATTTTTGAGATATTGTAAAAAACACCTAAATAGCTACAAGGTTTGGGATAAAAGGCTTTATTCTTTTAGCTATTTCTCTCTTTATTTTTGTATAAGGAACACGAAAAGAATAAAATCATCATTTACCCCTAAGGCACAAAGGAAACTAAGAAAGAAAAAATGTGGCTTAGTTGTCTTCTTTGACTATATTGCTTCGTGCTTCTTCGTGCCTTAGTGGTGAGAAAAATAGCAAGTTATGTAATTTTTGTTCCTAATGAAAGAAGGGGTATTTCCTTTTTTCTAAGAAAAATATAACAGAATCATTGTTTTTTCGTAATTTTACCTACGAAATAGGCTGATATGTCAAAACGGCGCACAAATTCGCTTATTTCATTTCATTTTGCCGATTCTCCGACTTTTTGGCAGCAAAACATTTGAGCATAGATTTTGTTATTGAATTTCCGAAGTTCGCGCAGATTTTCGCAGATTAAGGCAGATGTCGCAGATGAGAAATCCCTATCTGCGTTATCTGCTGTCATCTGCGGAAATCTGCGTGAAACACACAAAAAAAACATCACAATGGACGCACAATATTCAACCCGTTTGAGGGAAGTACTTTCTTATAGTCGTGAAGAGGCGATTAGATTGGGGCATGACTATGTGGGCCCCGAACACATGATTTTAGGCTTAGTGAGAGAAGGCGAAGGGCTTGCGATGAATTTGTTGGTAAATATGGGGGTTGATTTGCTTCAACTCAAAAGAAATATAGAAACGGCAGTAAAAGGCTCTTATACGAATGTCGTCAATATTTCCAATTTGCCGCTTACTCGTCAAGCCGAAAAGGTCTTAAAACTTTCTCGTCTTGAAGCTAAAGTCTTCAAAAGCAATGATATAGGTACAGCACATTTGTTGTTGGCTGCTTTGAGAGAGGAACAAAATGTGGCTGCACAAATTCTCAATCGCATGGGCGTTTCTTATGAGAATATTCGGGCCGAATTGGACGGAAAAGATAGCCCACAAATGTCTATTTCCGACAATCCTGAAGGCGGAGACGTAGGTTCAGGGGAGCGACCTCGTGCAAAAGCTGTGAAATCAAAAACGCCCGTTTTGGACAATTTCGGCAGAGATTTGACAAAAGCGGCGGACGAAGGCAAGTTAGATGCAATCATTGGACGTGAAAAGGAAATTGAGCGAGTTGCGCAGATTTTGAGCCGCCGCAAAAAAAATAACCCTGTCTTGATTGGCGAACCCGGCGTAGGAAAAACAGCGATTGCCGAAGGCTTAGCTTTGCGCATTATTCAGAAAAAAGTAAGTCGTGTCCTTTATAATAAACGGATTGTTACCCTTGACATCGCCTCTCTTGTGGCGGGTACAAAATATCGTGGGCAGTTTGAGGAAAGAATGAAGGCGGTCATGGCAGAGTTGGAGAAGTCGCCAGATGTCATTTTATTCATCGATGAATTGCACACTTTGGTAGGAGCAGGCGGCGCGTCAGGTTCGCTTGATGCTTCTAATATCTTCAAACCCGCCCTTTCTCGTGGCGAAATTCAGTGCATTGGCGCAACGACTTTGGACGAATATCGTCAATATATAGAGAAAGATGGCGCATTGGAACGCCGTTTTCAAAAGGTCATTGTCGAGCCTACTACGGTGGCGGAAACCTTGCTTATTTTGGAAAATATAAAAAATAAATACGAAGACCACCACAATGTTATATACACACAAGAGGCGATAGAGGCTTGCGTGAAATTGAGTGAAAGGTATATTACAGACCGTTATTTTCCCGACAAAGCGATTGATGTATTGGACGAAGTGGGAAGTCGTGTGCATATTACGAATATTCATGTTCCGCAAAATATTTTGGAACTTGAGACAAAAATTGAGGAAATCAAAGAACTCAAAACGACCGTTGTCAAAAACCAAAAATATGAGGAAGCTGCGCATCTTCGCGACCACGAAAAACGCTTGTCAGAGGAGTTAGAAGTAGCAAAAGCGATTTGGGAGGAGGATTCTCGCACAAAACGTTATACAGTTACTGAAGAAGATGTGGCGGCGGTTGTGTCTATGATGACGGGGATTCCTGTTACAAAAGTCGGGGCAGGTGAGGCAGATAAGTTGCTGAAAATGGAGGAGTATTTGAAAGGAAATGTGATTGGGCAAGACCCTGCTGTTATAAAATTGGTAAAAGCTATAAAGCGTTCTCGTTTGGGCTTGAAAGACCCTAAAAAACCCATTGGCTCTTTCATTTTTCTGGGGCAAACAGGGGTAGGAAAAACGGAATTGGCAAAGGCGTTGGCGCGCTACCTATTTGATTCTGAAGACATGCTCATTCGCATAGACATGAGCGAATATATGGAACGGTTTACGGTTTCGCGTCTCGTGGGCGCACCTCCGGGATATGTAGGCTACGAAGAAGGCGGACAATTGACGGAAAAAGTGCGCAGAAAACCTTATTGTGTCATTTTGTTAGATGAGGTAGAAAAGGCACATCCTGACATTTTCAATTCCATTTTGTTGCAAGTCTTAGATGACGGCATTTTGACCGATGGCTTAGGCAGGAGGGTAGATTTTAAAAATACTATCATTATCATGACTTCTAACATTGGGGTACGGGATTTGACAGGAGGCGTGGGGTTCACAGGTTCAAACAAAGACCAAGCCGACAAAGCAAGAGAAAACACCTTGCGTGCCGCCTTGAAAAAAGTCTTCAATCCTGAATTTCTGAATCGTATAGATGAGGTTGTTGTTTTTAATGATTTGGAGCAGGAGCAAATTAGCCAAATTATTGAATTACAGCTCAAAGACGTTTTTGCGCGTATTCGAGAAAAAGGCTTTGAGATTGAGCTTACTGATGCTGCCAAAAAGTTTATTGCCGAAAAAGGCTTTGATAAACAATATGGCGCACGTCCCCTCAAACGGGCTTTGCAACGCTACCTCGAAGACCCTGTAGCAGAGGAAATCCTGAATTGGAATGGCTCGGTAGGTAATGGCGAAACGGTGATTGTGGATTATGAAAAGGGCGCAGATGATGTGAAGGTGCGGATTCAAGCGATAGAAATTCAGAATACGTAAGGAAATTGAAAATTGAGAATTAGGAACGAAAAATAAATAACGCAAAAGTTGTTTTTATAGCCACGAATTGCACGAATTTTCACGAATTAACAGCCCTAACTCGTGAAAATTCGGGGCAATGCGTGAGTCCTTGTTAGTTAAAAAGAAGGTATCTATTTATTTCACAACAATATGAACCCAAATAACATAGCCTGTAAACCCATTCAGCAGCTATTAGGATGCCACTTTTATATCCCTTCCTATCAGCGTGGCTACAGGTGGAAAAAAGCACAAGTGCTGGATTTGCTCGAAGATATATGGGAGTTTGCGAATCCACCAACCAAACCCGAAGGCGCGTTTTATTGTTTGCAGCCTATTATTGTCAAAAAAAGAGACAATGTATGGGAAGTCATAGATGGGCAACAAAGACTTACGACTATTTTAATTATATTGACCTATTTCAACAACACACAATGTCGGCAGCCTAAAAAAGTGTTTGATTTGACCTTTGAAACAAGAAAGGATATACTTGCTTTTTTGCAAACAATGGACGAGACCCAAAAAGATAACGATATTGATTGTTTTCATATTTGGAACGCATATATTGAAATTGAGCGATGGTTTGAAACGAAAGAGTCCGAAAATGCAGCTATTGCCAATCAATTTCACCCTGTGCTTATCAATGATACCCAAATAATTTGGTACGAAATCACAGACGACTCTGAGGTTATAGACATTTTTACGCGTATAAATATCGGCAAAATCCCCTTGACAAATGCCGAACTTATCAAAGCCCTGTTTTTGAGTAGCAGCAATTTTGGCGAAAATTCGGCACATATTCTCAACAAGCAGCTCGAAATCGCAGGAGAATGGGACAGAATAGAATACGCGCTGCAAAATGACTTGTTTTGGCTTTTTTTAAA
>JAYUZN010000309.1:0-4486 GCA_043751755.1 Bacteroidota bacterium
TTACGCGCGATTTGGGTTTGAGTTTCCTTTCGTCTTTCGGTTACAAAGCTAAATGAATATTTTGAAAAAAAAAAATACAAAAATAAAAGTAATATTTAAGGTAAAATCCCCCTGTTTATGTAGGTTTTTCTTATTTTGGGGGCTTTTAAGGGTTGTATTTAGGATAAAATGTCTGCATTAAAAAGCGTGGCGCACTTCTGAAAAGTGCACCACGCTACAAAACTACCTTAAGCCTTATTGCGGTTTGAAAAAACCGCACAACACGAACAGGAATTTATTTTTCTTCGCCCAATTCCTCTTTCATAACCCTTTTTCCATTGGGAAACTCATAATATATTTTCCCATTTCGGCTAAATATATTGGGCAACCCATGTTGATGGTTTTTTTCTTGCGCCCTTTTAACAGCTTTATGAAACAACCTTGTCCATAAAGTTGCTGTTTCATAAACCCCAATATCTAACTTTGATGAATTCATTTTGTGAATGATTGAATAAATGTATGAAAAATATCCTCGTTTTCTATCTCAAAATCCTCCCCTTTTCCGATGGCTATCCTTTCCGCTCCTTCTGCTGAATTTAGGTACATAGCCCAATCTTCAGCCATATTTTTGTAAATATTCCAAAATTTAGCCCGACTTCTATAAAAACGCCTTCTCACATCTTCGTCAGGTACAAAATGCCCGCCTAATTTTACACGCTGTTTTATACGTTCAATACAGAGTTCACTATTTTCCAACAAAACATATACAATTTTTACGCAGTAACCTTCCGCTTTCAATTTTTGGATAGTATTGACCAAATAGTTTCCTGCAAGCGTGCTTTCGAGGATAAAACTCTTTCCTGCGAGCGTTATAGCTTCTAATCGCTCAAACAAAATACGACCTGCCCGAATTTTCGCAGCCGTAGAATCCGATAAGCCCAATGTTTTTTCTATCTCATCTGCATTGAGAAAGGTATATCCTGTGGTCTCAATCAAAAGCTCTGAAAAAGTGGTTTTACCACTTCCATTTGCTCCGCCAATTATGATTATTTCCTTCATGTTACTCATCTTGTTGCTGTCTCATTTGAACAGCAAAGTAAAACAAAATGTAGGAAAAACGAAAATTTTCACCCTAAATAATCTATAAAACTTATTGAGTAAATGAGAGGATATCAACATGTTTGCCATTTTTCGTTCTGTTGTCCCGTTAGGGACAACATGTCGGTAGCCCAAAGAAAAACGCCCCAATCTCCAGCATGGTTTTCGTGAAAGCACGAAAAAACGAATAAAAAATGGGGGAAATACGCATATTTCTACCGACATGTTGTTCCTACGGGACATAGCAAAGCACGATGGCAGACATATTGATTATGGTAAACCTATTTAAATTGAGTAGGGTAGCGCACCTTTTAAAGGTGCGCTACCCTGCAAGCCTACAAATTCATTATGTTGTTATCAAATTATATAGCGACTTTCTTATTTGTGAAGAGACGAAAATCCGCAACATTACAAAGAAATAACAATTACCTTAGACGCAGCAGTAGCCCAAATGCCATACCCTCCTGTGATATTTGAGTATAAACTTGTCCCTTCTGCAAAGGCATTTTCTAACCCTTCGGGCTGAATAAGACTTTTGTTATATTCGTAATAATCTTCTGATATTTGTTGAATGTGAACCTTTATTTTATCGAAAGAAATAGAGATGCCTGTAGAATCCCAGCCTTGTATTTCTATGCCTATTTGTATCTCAAAGGTTTGGTTTTCTATACAAATATCTGAAAATGAGAATGATGCGTAACTTATGGGTAAAAATCCGCACCTTTCGGGGTTGTTAATCGTGCCATTGAGTAGCCAAAAGTAGCCGATATTCTGAACTTGTCCATCTTTTTCGCCTTCTATCAAAATGCGGTATTTATTTTCTCCTATATTGTCTTTGAGTTTAAGGCTTAGTTTTCCTGCCAAAAGGCTATTTATGGATTCTAAAGCGGAATCTTGGAAGCTATGAGATAACAGTATCGGCATGTTAGGGATTTTTTCTATGCTACTTTCTGCATCAGGAAAGCCTGTAGCTGCTACTTTGAGTTGATAGGTGCTGCCGATTTTGGGCATTAGCCCCGAAGGAGAAAGGTAGTTACCCGCTTGATTATAGCTAAGTTGCTGCAAATACTGCCCATTTTCCCACAATTGAACGGTTGCATTTGCCACACTCAAATCTTGCGAATGTGTACCTGTAGGAGCAACTGTATGGCTAAGGTTTACAGATATGACTTTTGTGGCATCAATCAGCCCATTTATGACCAATTTATCGCCTTCGTAGGGCAGTTTATAGGGCAATACCTTTTCGCAACTGCCCAAAAAACCTACAATTATCAAAAATCCAAAAAAGTGTTTCATGTTAAGTAGTTGAGAGTTGAAAGTTAAAAGTTGAGAGTTGAAAGTTGAAAGTTGAGAGTTGAAAGTTAAAAGTTGAGAGTTGAAAGTTAAAAGTTGAAAGTTGAAAGTTGATATAAGTTTATCATAATCAATAAGATATATCGAAAAAATAGATTTAAATTATTTCTCGCTCGTACTGATTAAAATTTAATGCCATAAGAAATATAGGGAAGAACAGGAAAAAGGCTTTTTTGAACTACGTTATAAGTAACATTATTGGGGGTTGTTCCCATTTGACTTGGACGGACAACGGCTAAATAAAAAGGGTTCTTTCTGTTATAAGCATTATACAAGCCAAAACCAAATGTGGCGATATTACCCTGTTGCGTTTCATATTTTCGTTCAAAACCTATGTCTAAACGGTGATAAGCAGGCATTCTTCGATTGTTGCGCCCGTCATACACAAATACCTCATTGCCTTGTAGGGATTGTTGTATCGCAATCGGCAAGGTAACGGGCGAGCCAGAAGTATAGACCCACGTTAGCCCCACATTCCATTCCTCGGTGAGGGAATAAGTGCCTGTAAAAGCCACATTATGGCGGCGGTCGTATTTGGCATAGTAGGGAAGTCCATGATTGATAGACGCAAATTGCCGCTGATTCCACGCCAAAGTATAGGAAAGCCAGCCATTCCATTTGCCTTGTTTTTTATACACAAACGTTTCTATTCCATACGCTTTGCCTATCCCTTTTTTGACCACAATATCCTGCCAATTGCCATTGAAACTGCTCAAAAAATTAGTGCCTAATTGGTAATCTATCAAGTTGTTCATCCATTTTTGATAGACTTCTATCGAAATTTCTGTGTCATATTTTTTCCAAAATTTGGTCAAACCTACTGCGACTTGTTGCGCATTTTGGGGAGCCACTTTGCGGGTTGCAGGCACCCAAATATCATTGGGCAACCCTACTCCATTGTTGGAAAGGAGGTGAATATACTGACGCATTTTGCTATAAGACGCATTAATTGCCAGTTGATAGGGCAGTTGAATATGCAAAGAGCCGCGCGGTTCTAAGGCTTTGTAAGTCGTGTCTATCACCCGAAAAGCCACCGCACGTAGCCCAATATTGCTACTGAGCCATGTTATAAGATGAATATTATCTTCTGCAAAAACCGCATATTCTTGCGCATGAATGGGCGCGGGCAGAGGAGGTACGGAGTCTATGGCTTCTGTGGAACGAACTTGATAGGCACTTGGGCGATAGGTGTGGTAAATGGCTTCTGTTCCAGCCTTTATTTCGTGGCGCGGCGAAGGGCTGTAGTCTATCTGCGTTTTGAGCGTCCAATCTTGGATATACGACTGCAAATGTGAGGCTGCGTTGTAACTTACAGGAGGATTTTGATTGCCTACCACCGAGTGAGATTCGCTATTTATATTGTAGGTATAGCGCGTATAAGTGCCTAAGACTTTGGCAAATAATTTGGGGCTAATAATGCGATTATAGCGCAGAGAAGCCGTTTGATTGCCCCAATCTAAGCGGGTTTTCTCATAATTGGTAGTTGTATATTTTTCTTTGGTACGCCAAAAATCATTGCCGGTATATACACTCAAAAAAACCTGATTTTTGTCTTTCCACTGATAATTGATTTTCCCATTGAGGTCATACAGCCAATAATTGATACTATTTCCTGTTTTTTGGAGCGAAAAAGGGAGCAAAACCAACCCTAAATAAGAGCTTCTTGCCGTCAATAAATAAGAACCTTTTTTCTTGAAAAGGGGACCTTCTGTCAAAAAACGAGACGAAATAAGCCCCAAATTCCATTCTGTCTTGCGTTCCACTTTGTTCCCCTCTTTCATCATAATGTCTATAACGGATGAAAGTCTTCCCCCAAAACGGGCTGGAAACGCCCCTTTGTACAGTTCTACACTTTTGAGTGCGTCAGGGTTGAACACTGACAAAAAACCAAACAGATGAGAGGCATTATAAACAGTAGCCCCGTCTAATAACATAAGGTTTTGGTCGGGGCTACCACCTCTTACCAATAAGCCGCTTGTGCCTTCTGCCCCTATGCTTACCCCTGGCGTAAGTGCCAAAGCCTTCAAAATATCCTTTTCGCCGCCAATAGAAGGAA
>JAYUZN010000310.1:0-1605 GCA_043751755.1 Bacteroidota bacterium
AACGGTCGGAAATTGTATTCCTGCCACGCCTTGCAATACGACTACGGGCTGTTATTTGTCGAATCTTATTGTAGATGGCGATTTTGAAAACTTCGATAATCTCAATCCTTTTGGCACGTTTAGCAGTGCTTATGATTATTATGATTGCGATTTGAACAACAGCCCTTGTATAAATGGCGGAAATGGGCAAAATATCCTGTGTCAATACGATTTTGCGGTCGAAACAGGTACGCCGCTTTGCAACAGTACTTGGTCGGCAAATGTGGCAGACCACACGACAGGCACAGGTTATATGATGCTTGTGGACTTTCCTGTGGGGCTTTCTGCCGAAATTTGGGGGAAAGATGTAACACTTTTGCCCAACACAACTTACTGTTTTGGAGCGTTTTACATGAATCTTGTCCCGACAGGCACAGGCTATGTGAACCCTGTTTTCCGTTTTGAGGCAAATGGCGGAATTTTGGGCATTTCTACTGCGATTCCCGAAGATGAGCAGTGGCATTATGAGGGGATTCAGTTCAACAGTGGCGCAGGGGGGCTTGTGCATTTGTCTATGATGAATGACAATTTTGGTGCAATCGGCTATGATATGGCGATTGATGATATTATGTTACGGGAGGTTACAAATGGAACAGTTCCTACGACTGTGAATGACCTTGCTGCGATTTGCGACAATCAAGGGGCTATCACTTTCAATGTGTTGGGAAATGATAGTGGCTTGGGAATCAATGATTTACAACTCCTTTCCTATCCTGCTTTTAGCGTAGGAAATGCGACTGCGGATTTTGCGACAGGTACTGTTACCTTCATTCCTGACCCCAATTTTTCGGGAACTACCTCTTTTACCTATCAAATTACGACCAATTTGGGCTGTTCTGCGATAGGCACGATTGATGTAACAGAAGTGGCTTCTCCTGTGGCTAACATTGCAGGTCTCACCAATTTCTGTCAAGGCACAGTTTCAAACTTAGATGCTGGCGCAGGTTTTTCTTCCTACAATTGGACTACGCCTTTGGGAACGGCAAATACGCAAACGGTGCTTGCAAGTGCAAGTGGAAATTATGACTTAATTGTAACAAATGCCAATAATTGTGCAGATACTATTTCGGCTGTAGTAACCATAAATCCGCTTCCTACGCCCGTCATAAGTGCCTCTACCTTAGCGATTTGTGCAGGTTCAAGTGCGACTTTGGACGCAGGAGTGGGCTACAATACTTACAGTTGGTTTCAAGCTCCTTTCACGCCTTTAGGGTCTGCGCAAACCGAAATTGTGAACACGCCTGCCGTTTATGGCGTGGTCGTTATAGATGCAAATGGCTGTCAAGGAGGCGATACGATAACCATCAACTTGAATGCAAATCCTGTGGTAACGATTACGGCAAGTGGGGCGACTACTTTTTGTCCGGGCAGCAATTTGAATTTAGATGCAGGGGCAGGCTGGAGCAGTTATTCATGGTCTTCGATTCCCGCAGGGGCTGCCGCAAATGCCCAAATTTTTACGGCAAATAGCACGGGAGATTATATTGTAAATGCCACAAATGCGGCAGGTTGCTCTGGGGCGGATACGATTTCGCTGATTGTTATCGACAATATTCCGCCTGTCTT
>JAYUZN010000311.1:0-8062 GCA_043751755.1 Bacteroidota bacterium
TTTAACATAAAAATGCGCAAATGCTGGTCAGTTGTCAGGAATTAAATTTTAATAAAACAATAATAGGAAAACGGTAATTAGACTTTAGGGCAGGTCAAAACAAGCGAGTACCATTGTTGAAAAATTAAGCTGCTAATAGATAGGTAATTTTTGTATCTTTGTCCTTTGAAAATGTATCAATTACAAGGCATTATGTTAGCAAACTTAGATAATGAAGTACACTTTAAGAAGGTCTTTACGGATATAGACGTGTTTTGCGCCTTTGTAAAAATATGACTATGTCGCTTTACCTACACATCAAACAAACACTCAAGTGTACTTTTGTATAAGTTAATGCATCAAACTATGTTACAAAAACTAATTCTACGAGAAATACAACTCTTGCCTGAGTTGGCACAAATGGAAATTTTCAATTTTTTGCTCTTTACAAAAAGCAAATATTTTGAGAAAACGACTATGAAAAGGATTAAACGCCCAGTTTTTGGCTGCGGAAGCGTTAAAATTACTATGTCAAAAGATTTTGATGAACCCTTAGAGGACTTTAAAGACTATATGTAATGCGATTATTGTTAGATACACATACGTTTTTATGGTATTATAGCGGTTCGCCTGAATTGAGCGAATACGCAAGAAAGTGTATTGATGACCCGAAAAACGAATTTTGGATAAGTATGGCGAGTTTGTGGGAAATTGCTATCAAAAACAGTATTGGCAAGTTAGCGTTAGACAAAGGTTTTGATGACTTCTGCCAAGATGTTGTTGATAAAGGTTTTGTTTTTCTACCCGTTGATATGGCGCATATAATGAAATCGGCAAAATTGCCTTTTCATAATCGTGACCCATTTGACCGAATTTTGGTAGCGCAAGCGATTACTGAAAATTTGGAGTTTGTAACGACAGATAGAATAATGGAGTTATATTTTGAAAATGAAACAGTAAAAACGGTGTGGTAAAAAAATGCCTTCAGACCTGTATATAACTGCCTACCATCGTTTACCTAAGCACCAAACCAACATTCAAACGGCTACCTCTGCAATAGCAATAGGTGTCGAAATACACACAAACAAACATGATACAAACGCTCACCCCTTCTCATTGGAAAGAATACGAACTGATAGACACAGGAGACGGCGAAAAAATGGAGCGTTTTGGGACGTATATCCTCCGCCGTCCTGAACCGCAAGCCTTGTGGAGCAAATCCCTGTCCGAAAAGGATTGGGAAAAGATGCCGCACGTACATTTTGTACAAGAAGGCAGTCATGGGGGCAAATGGAACAAGCTCAAAACCATGCCTGAACAGTGGGAAATAAGCTATTCCTACCAAAAAATGCAGCTTCATTTCAAATTAGCCCTGACCGCCTTCAAACATGTGGGCATTTTTCCCGAACAAGCCGCAAATTGGGACTATATATATGAAGCCTGCACAGCTTTGCAAAAGCCAAAAGTCTTGAATTTGTTTGCCTATACGGGAGGTGCGTCTATGGCTGCAAGAGCAGGCGGCGCAGAAGTTATTCACTGCGATTCCATTAAACAAGTCGTAAATTGGGCAAATGGAAACATGAATTTGAGCCGCTTAGACGGCATCAAATGGCTCATAGAAGATGCTTTTACCTTTGTGAAAAGGGAGGCAAAAAGAGGGAATCTCTATCAAGGCATTATCCTTGACCCACCGGCTTTTGGGCATGGTCCGAAAGGGGAAAAATGGAAATTGGAGGATATGATAAATGAATTGACCGAAAATGTGGCGCGTATTTTGGCAAAAGAAAACAGCTTTTTGGTCTTTAATAGCTATTCATTGGGTTTTTCGCCTTTGGTATTAGAGAATTTGGTCAGCTCTCATTTTTCCCAAAAGCAACGCAAAAATTGCCAAATAGGAGAACTGTATTTTCCCGAAAAATCAGGAAGAAAATTGCCTTTGGGGACTTTTGCGAGGTTTCGAGTTTAGCTTGAGTTCGCGCAGATTTTCGCAGATAAAAAACTATGTAAGAACAAAAATTAAATAACTTGCTATTTTTCTCACCACTAAGACACAAAGAAACACGAAGCAATATGCTAAAAGAAGACATCTAAGCCACACTTTGTCTTTCTTAGTTTCCTTTGTGCCTTAGTGGTAAATTGTAAAGTTATTCTTTTCGTGTTCGTTACTGTGTTTAAGGTTGTTTCTTTTTAGTAAAATATCCAAATATGGCATAATATTTGCTGCATAAAATAAATTATTTTATATAATTATATCATTATTTATTTTATATTTTTGCATGAAACACATCTTTACTATTATCATTTTTGGGGGCTTTTGGGGGCATCTTTCTGCACAGGTAATTGCCGTTTCCGATTCTTTTACGATAAAATTAGCCAAAGTTGGGCTTACTTTTGCTGCGCCTAAAGCGGGTACAAGTGGAGAGAATAACCGTATGCGCGCAAAATTTAATTGTAACCTCAATGAAAAATTAGGGGTTGATGCTACCTATCAACTCAAAGGAGAAAAAAAAATGGCATTGATATGCTACCGTATAACAGAGCTGCCCATCGGAGTTTACAAACTCACTGAGGCAACGAATAGTTATGTGAAAATGGTCTGTAGCACTTCAGTTGCTGCTTTGAGCGAAGGAGATGCAAGCCTTGATTCCACAAAATCTGTCCAAGAAATAAGCCAAACTTTACACGCAGATTGGGCGTGTGTGTCGAAGTTTACTTGCCAAAAAACGTGGAAAACATGTCATCATTTTGAATATGGCTACCATATATTTGTGTTTAAAGCAGGCAAAGGCTATGCCGAAATAATGGTTTTTTATGATGCCCAAAGTCAGGAATTTGTAACAGAAGAACTCTCAAATATCATCACGTCTATTTCTTTTCAGGGAAAATAGACTTGTGTCCTCGCAGATAAACGCAAATTTGGCAGATTTCGCAGATATAATGCTTTTTATCTGCGAAATCTGCTCTCATTTGCGAAAATCTGCGTGAACCTATCGCAAAAAATAAGTAGCTTTGTCGCAAGAAAACGCCTATCAACTTATAGGCAGCGTTTCTGCGACTTTTTTCGTCTTTACAAAGCATCAAACCTTCGATGAATACACACACTTTTTTTCTCTTTTTTTGCTTTTCAATAGGAATAGTTAGTCCATTGTTTGCGCAGCAAATGCAGAGAGATACGATTGTGGCGAAGGTAAAACCGCCTAAATCGGTAGAATATGGGCTGAATATGACCGCATTGATAATGGAGTTTGTGCCCTTAATCAATAGAACGACAGGCAGAACGGGTCCTTATAGTTTTTCGTACAAGAAATTCAGGGGTGAAAAGGGATTTAGAATGGGCGTAGGGGCGCATATAGACCCAAATGAGCCTTTTAATATTTCGGAACCCCTGAATAATATAAATCTTCGCATAGGATACGAGCGCAGAAAAGACATTTCTAAGCATTGGCGTTACAGTCGAGGAATGGATTTGGCGGCTTTTGCAGGAAACCTTAATTCTCCTATCGGAAATATTGGAAGCTCTACTAATAGCGGCAATGACGAGGGAGGAATCGGTTTGGGATTTACTTTAGGGGTGGAATATTTGATTTTGCCTAATCTAAGCATTTCTACAGAAGGAATGTTATTTGCAGGAATAGCAAGCAGTGGACCTATCCTTAATTTTGTGCCGCCTGTCTCTATTTTTCTCAATGCCAAATTCAAATAGTTGAGCGTTTTTTTAAACCGCACCAATTTGCGGTTTAACTAAATAATATCCGTTTTTACTAACCATTTACCTTCAAACTTACGTTAATAGAATAGGAGACTTGTTTAGTTATATCTGCGACATCTATTGTTATCTGCGAAATCTGCGTGAAAATCACATTTTTATTATATGAAAAAATTTCTGTTCATAGCTGCCCTTGCTTTGGGCATCATAGTCGCCTTTGAAGCCTGTCAATCGGGCAATGTCGTAGCACCCGAAAAAAAGCTAAACCTGCCCGCACAAACCCTGCGTTATGCGGACATAAGCCTCCCTGCACATTTGGGCGGGGTACGTATGGGCGATTTAGGCGTAAATGATGACGGTGCTACTTTGGGGAGAGTCCTCTTTTATGATGGAAAACTCTCGCTCAACAATCAAATTGCTTGTGCGTCCTGCCACAAACAAGCCTACGGGTTTTCGGATATTACGCAATATAGCAAAGGTTTTGAAGGGGCAGTTACGACTCGAAACTCCATGCCTATCGTGAATCCTGTCCTCAATTCTACCCTGTTTTGGGATTCGCGCGCCAATTCTATAGAAGATTTGGCTTTGCGTCCCGTCAAAAACCACATAGAAATGGGCATGGAATCGATGAAAATGCTTACCCAAAAACTGACAAATACAAGCTATTATCCTGCTTTGTTTGAAAAAGCGTTTGGGACAAGCGAAGTTACAGAGGAGCGGATTCAAAGCGCGATGGCGCAATTTATGCGCACCATTATTACGGGCAATTCCAAATATGACGAAGGCGTAGATGACTTACACGCCAATTTTACGCCTTTGGAGAAATTGGGCTATGATATTTTTACTTCGGACAAAGCCAAGTGTTCTTCTTGCCATATGGAGCCTACTTTTGCCCCAAGTGGCGGCGGAAATATGCTTATGCTAAATAACAATGTTTTCAATGACCCTACAAGCAATTTTATGATTGAACCCGGTGGGGGAATGGGAAATCCTTATTCGCAAACTTTGGGAACGACAAATATTGGCTTAGACCGAGTATATGCAGACCAAGGCATGGGAGATGGGCATTTCCGTATTCCGTCTTTGCGCAATATCGAACTGACTGCGCCTTATATGCATGACGGGCGTTTCAATAAGTTGGAAGAGGTGGTAGAACATTATAATAGCGGGATTCAAGCGCACCCTAAGTTAGACCACAAATTTCGTGATGTGAATGGCAATCCTACGCGTTTGAACTTGACAGAAGTGGAAAAACAGGCGCTTGTGGCTTTCCTCAAAACCTTGACAGACAGGCAAATGTGTAGTGATGTGAGGTACTCAAATCCATTTAGTAATTGAGATAAGGCAGGATAAGATTAACACAGATTTTCACAGATGATAGGTTTTATCTGTGAAAATCTGCGTTTCAATTTTTAATGTCTATTGCGGCGATACGCCAATAATGTCATTACCCGTTCTGGGATTCTTGCTTCTGCGTTGGTATCTCTGCCATAAAGCCTGAAGGCGGATTTTTGATTCTCCCACCTGCTAATACTTCTACAGGAATTGCTGCTGCGGCTTGTTCGCTTACATTTTTGGCTAAATAATAAATTTTCACCTTTTCTTTCTCCATTTTTGCTTGTTTTACTCCTACTAAAGTGCCGTTTATTATATGGTCGCTATGCGTTTCTACGATGATTTGAATCCCTGCCTGTGCTGCTATACACATCAATTCCGCAAGTTTTGCTTGTCCTGCGGGGTGCAAATGTGCCTCTGGATTTTCTATTATAATAAGACTCCCTACTTCCGCCGAAAGAATCGCTACAATAATAGGCAAGGCATACGACAGCCCAAAGCCTACATTTTTGGACGAAAACTCATTGGTTGTGCCTGTGAGTGTGTTATAACTGTACCGTATTTCGTAGCTTCCGCCTACTTTCGTAGGAATAATGTTTACTCCCTCCGAAATCTCTCTTTCCCACGCCGTAACTTGATACAACAAATCGTCAAATTCTACCGCATTTTGATGAAAAAGGGCAGGAAGCACATTTTTAGTTCTATATTTATAGAGAAAATGTGCCGTTAATTCGGCTTTGCCTTCCTCCATAGATAATTGTTTTTCTGTATCAATCGCATAATCATTTGGCAGATATTCAGCCGTTCTTGCCGCACTTATATATTGGAAGTCCTTGGTAAATAATGAGATAGGAATTTCTGTGGGAATAGGTGTTTCCCTTGAAACATGGGGCATAAAATCCAATTCAAGTCGATTTTCTGCATCAAATACACAAGCTAAGTCATCATTATCTGCTGCTATGTTAAATTCAATTAACTCATTTTCTGCAAACTGATAAAGCGCGTCTTTGGCTTTGCCAATATTGCACAAAGGTTTATTTAAACTTAAGCCTACACTTAATAGGTTTTTTTGATGACTTTGCCTCAACAACAGCAAACTTTGAATAATAGAAGATTTTCCTCCCCCATTTTGCCCACAAAGCAAGGTCAAATTACCAAGTGTTAAGAACGTATTTTTGTGAGATTTAAAGTTTTTTAGGTGTAATGAATGAATCATGGTGCTAAAGTTTGGTCAATAATGGTTTTTATATCTGTAAAACGTTGTTCGACCATTTCTTTCTGAGCCGTTCCATTTGTAATAGAACGAAGAAATTTTCCATCAGGACGATTATGCAAAGCCATTAATTTTTTCTTAAACCCAGCTTTTCTTGAGATGAGTAAAGCAAGTTCAGCATCTGTACGTTTTGCGAAATTTACACTTAACACTTCAAAAAGGGCTTTATTAATGGGTTTTTTATTGTCGTCAGTTTTCAATCTTTTGCGAAAAGCATCTTCTTCAAAAATAGCATAAGCCGCTTTCATCGCTTTTTCAAAATCTTTCCTTAGTTTCGTTCTAACAGAAGGCTCACTTTTTGCCATTTCTGTCATGCCTTTATTCATAAAAGTATCTAAATCAGGCTCATATTTCTCATATCCAATAAGGTAAAAAGCGGCAAATCTTGTAGCGAAATCCCTATCCTCCATGCGGTCTGTTTTAATTTTCTCCATCGTTGCTTTCAAAAAAGCTTTTCCGCAACTGTTTTCGGGACTTACCATTTCTTTTACCAAATCTGCGGCTATTCCTTGATGAAGCGCGTGTCTTATTTCTTGCGGTTTTAGCACAAGTCCCCCTTGATTGATGCGACTAAATATATTATATTTTACCACACTTGGCGTTCCTTTTTCTATCACATAAATCGTAATCTGAAACGTTTTTATCCGCCTTTGTAGGTCTCTTGGAAGCTCTGCAAAAGATTTGCCTGCATATTCTCCCAAAAATTCAAGGTCTGTTAAGAGAAAAGATTTATCCTTCACATATCCTTTCAGCGAGCTAATTCTTTGCAAACCATCTACAATTTCCCATTTTTTATCCATATCTTCTGCAAAATAAAAGCTGGGAATCGGAAGATTTAACAATAAAGATTCAATAAATCTACTTTTCTTTTTTACACTCCATAAGTTTGCAAGGCGTTGAAAATCTGTATTAAAATTAATTACCTCATCTTCCAAATCCTCCAATATTTGCCCCAATGTATAAGGTCTAATACTCACTTTTATGTTATTGGGATTGAAAGGAACTTTAATGGCAACATCTTGGTTGTCTTCCGTTTCAATGTCCTCATTTTCTATGTTTTTCATTTGGCAAATGTATAGCTATTTTCGATATTTTTCAAAAAATATCCTGTTGTAAAGAAAAAAGAGCCATCACGCTTTTGCCTTAGGAACGAAAATAAAACAACTTGACATTTTTCTCACCACTAAGGCACTAAGAACCACGAAGCAATATCGTCAAAGAAGACATCTAAGCCACACTTTTTCTTTCTCAGTTTTCTTTGTGCCTTAATGGTAAATTATGATTTTATTCTTTTCGTGTTCCTTATCGTGTTGTGAGGTTTTTCAAACCGCACGCAGGAATAGAACGCTTTTTGTGGCGGTCATTGCGTTGCACTGTGATACACTGAGCTTGGCTAGTGAGCATTGCCGAACTATGCCGAAGTGAGCGAAGTCGAATATGAAAAACCGCCCAACTTTTAACGCCATTTTCTTTACAGCAAGTAAAAATTTGGATAGTTTCCAAAAAGTATCTAATTTTGCCTCATGGAGAAACAAAGTAGAAAAAAAATGATAGAGACTAAACCGTATATCGTTTCCTTTTTATCAGATTACGGTTTTAAGGTATTTGCTGGCATAAGAAATATCCACTCAAAACGTTGGCTATCAGCAATATAAACAAAACACCATGAATTACACAAAACTCAATAACTACACAGGCTGGGCGGTTTTTGCCATTGCCTTTCTTACCTATTTTCTCACAACCGCACCTACCGCAAGTTTTTGGGATTG
>JAYUZN010000312.1:0-24007 GCA_043751755.1 Bacteroidota bacterium
CCTAAAACTCTACCCAAATCCTACAAATGATAGGCTTTTTCTCTACTACAACAACCCTCAATACAAAAACTTCGTTTTCGCTATTACAGACCTCACAGGGAGAGAAGTTGTACCGAATACGCCCTTGCAAAGTAGCACGACTTACGAGATTGTGGTACGGGACTGGGCAAAAGGCTTGTATTTTGTACGAGTATTTGATACGGAGGGGCAGAATGTTTACACCGAAAAATTTGTCAAAGAATGAAAATGATTGTCTTTTTATGGGTTGCCTTCGTGCAGAACATCACCCCGTAGCTGCCATTTTCTAAATGGCAGTAGCGTGTTTACTACTATTTAGAAAATGGCAGCTACGAGGAAAACAGCGTAGTATCAGCATTAGGGTGGCTCACTTTTCAAAAGCGAGCTGCCCTATTTCACTATTTTTGACAAATCTCTAAGAAATTCCTTACCTTTGTTCTTTCATTTTTAACACAAAATCAAATGACAACAGGATTTATACATCTTCACAGCTTCCTTCGGTGGTTTGTACTTTTTGCAGGCATAGCCGCAGTAGTTATGTATGCACTTGGCTATTTTCAGAAAAAGCCTTTTGGCAAAAATGAGAGCCGTATCAGCCTCATTTTCATGTCTTTAATGGACACACAACTGCTTATAGGCTTATATTTGTACTTTGCAAAAGGGCATTTTAGCAACCTCACAGCAGGCGGCGTGATGGGCAATGCCATTAGTCGTTTTTTCTCAGTTGAGCATATTTTTGGAATGATTATCTCCATTGTGTTGGTGCATCTTGGGCATATTGCCAGCAAAAAAGGCGAAGATAATACTCGTTTTCGTAAGGGGTTTATCTATTTTGGCTTGGCTTTGCTGATAATGTTGCTGTGTATTCCTTGGCCCTTCACAACGGCAGGAACAGGGAGGCACTGGCTTCCAGGAATGCATTGATTCACAACAGATAATAACATGAATAGTTTTATCCTAAAACGACCGCCTTATAGCTTTAATAGTTGGAAAAAAGCAACAGCTTCCCAAAAATTGCGTTATAAAACGCTGCTTGAAAATGCTTTTGCGCAATTTAACGCAGAAAATAAGCACGAAACAGACTTATATGGCATCGTCTATCATTTTTATACCAAAAATGAAAATATTGATGCAGACAACTTGAGCAAACCTGTTTGGGATTGCTTGACGGGCTTTTTGTTTGAAGATGATAGTCAAGTAAAAATGCGAATTGCTGGGAGTTTTGATTTTCGAAACAATAAAATCGGTTTATTAGATTTTTCAACTTTGCGTGAAGACATAGCTGCTGAACTTTTGCAAGCATTTGAGCAAGAGGAACATTTTATTTATGTGGAATGTGGTAAGTTAAATTACAATATGTTTACTTTTAATTTGGAACAATATGAAAATTAGACGAGAATATTTACAAAAATACTTGGAATATATTGCTGCTGACCAAATTACCGCAGAATATGAGCAAAAAGGCTATGCTATTTTCAGAAGTCTCCCCTTGGGGGAAGGCTCATTAAGAGCTGATTTAGTTGCCAAAAAAGAAAATGAAACCATCATTTTTGAAATAAAAACAGGCAAAATGACTCCCGAAAAGAAGGCTGAAATTAAGGGGATTAGCAGTTATGTTCGTAGCCATAAAAACCACAAATTTTTGGTAGTATTTGCGATTCCCCCCAGAGAAAAAAGCTTTGAAATTGGGAATATTGACCATTTATTGACAAAGTACTTCATTGCAAATGTCCCAAGCGAACTGGGCTTGTTGCCTGTTATAAGCACCAAAATAAACGAGGTAAGGGCGGTTGATGCGGATAATATTACGATAAATGACAATGTTATTGTAGTGAAAGGGGACGGCATTCTTGAAGTAACGCTTCTGATGAAAGTCGGCACAACAGACGATGAGGAGGAAGCTATCGAAAATTTCCCCTTTGATTTTGAAATACAATTGGAATATGACGAAAATAAACAGCTGTACATTACGGCGCTAAATGCCTTGCAAGTGAATACTGCTACGTTTTATGAATAAGTAGGTACATGGCGCGCCATGTACCTACCCAGTCAAAAAAATTAACATAAATATGCTCAAATCAATCAGTTTAACGAATTTCAAATGTTATAAAGCAGAAACAAAATTTCCTTTATCCCAACTCAATCTCTTGACAGGTTTGAATGGAAAAGGTAAATCTACGGTTTTGCAGGCTTTGTTGTTGATGAAGCAAAGTATTGAAAAAAGCAGTACTACCACACAATTATTTTTGAGCGGGCAGTGGACTGACCTCAATTCTTTTCAAGAACTCAAAAATAAATTTGGAACAGAAGAGACCCTAAAAGTAGGCGTAGAATTTGACTTTCAGGAGGAAATTCATGAAATAAACTATTTTTTTACAGAAAATAAAAAAGCCCATAATATTGCGGATATTTTAATGATAAAAACAGAGAAGTATGAATACAAAGTACAAGAAAATAATCATGATTTTACTACATTAGAAGATTTAATGCCAATAAGATTATTTTTCCCTCAAGGAGCTTCTAATTATGTAAGGCAATACTTATTTCCTAATACTACCCTTTTCAAAAATCTCTCTTATGTTTCCGCAGAAAGAGTAGCTGCACGTAATTCATACAATATCAGTGATTTAAAGCCAGATGGAGGACAAGCATTACATTATTTGGCAAAAAATAGTCATTATTTAAACAAAGTAAATACGCATTTAGCTGAAATTTTTGAGGAAGAAGTAGCAGTAGAAATAACAGATATTGACGGAGATTTGATACTCATTCGTTTTTATTTGAATGGGAAAAAATATTTGCCTACGAATATTGGTTTCGGTTATTCCTATATTCTCCCCATCATTGTTTCAGGTTTGATAGCCAAGCAAGGCGAAATCCTCATTATCGAAAATCCCGAAGCGCACCTACACCCTCGTGCGCAATCGAGATTAGCGGCGTTTTTGGCAAAAGTGGCAAGTATGGGCGTGCAGGTATTTATAGAGTCGCATAGCGAGCATATTTTGAATGGTGTGCGCATTGCTGTAATAGAAACAGAAGATTCTCCTAAGATTTTGGAGCATACAGACATTAGTATTCTGTATTTTCAACAGTCGGAAGAGGCTCCTTTTGTTCAAATTCCTTTAGAAAAAAATGGGAAAATTCGTAAGTGGCCAGCAGGCTTTTTTGACCAATTAGAAAAAGATACAGAACTACTTTACGGATTATAAACCATGCAAAACATAGAACTTTTGATAAATGAATTATCTTGGGAAAAATTTGAAAAACGTTTTCTACAAGAGACCGAATTGACTGATGCTTTTCGCAATTTGTATAAATGTTTGAAAGCTGCCCATGAGGACTATAAAGGTATCAATATCACTATTTTAGCAGATGAAAAAAAGCTAACCTCTTTCGTGCAAGAAATTTCTGAATGGCTTGCAGCGGAGGATAAATTGCTCATTTCTTCTTTCCGAAACCTTGTATTTGAAAAATTAAACATTGCAGATTGGACAGAAAAGCCCATTCATGGCAGCCCTGTAAATTACTATTATTTGCCGGGTTTGATTGCCGCAGAAGAGGATAGATTATTGAATGGCAGTTCTATTGCAGAAATAACAGAACGAAAACATCTCTTTGCAAAAGAAAATGGAACCTATTATTTATTGGTCAATTTGATTCGCTCCAAATATGGGCAAGAATCTGTTATTCAAATAATTAGGGAGGAATTGCCGCAACCAAGAATGCAGGTAGAGATTGATTTTATTGAAAGTGAAATGACTTTCAAAGAATGGATTGAACCCTATATTTCTATCGGAAATTTATTGGAAAATCCCAAACGCTTTCTTAAAACAGCGAAAAGAATTCAAGGAAAAACCATCTATCAAGAAATTGGAACAGGATATTACTGGTATTTTGACAACTTTCACAAAGATTTTTCTCAAAAAGATGCCAAAGTATTAGTTGAGTTAGAAGTTTTTGATAAAACAGGCTTGCATATTGGCACAGCAGAAGCAAAAGAAGGCAAGCTAAACACTGAAAATCGAAAAAAGGATAGAAAAATTAGTGTATGACCTTGTGCAAAAGTTGCTTTTATAGCCACGAATTGCACGAGTTTTTACGAATTTGGGCTGTTAATTCGTGCAAATTCGTGTAATTCGTGGCAAATGCGTTAGTCTTGATTCTTTCTGCAAAAATCTGCGCAAATCTGCGTGAAAAACAACAACAACATGACACATTCCCCCCTTTTCGCCCTCACCGCCTTAGACGGCAGGTACAGGGACAAAATCGAAACCTTAGCGACTTACTTTTCTGAAGCCGCTTTGATTCGCTATAGAATACGAGTCGAAGTCGAATATTTGGTGGCACTTGCCGAAACAAATGTCATTCCGGACATGGAATTTTCGGAAACCGAAAAAAACTGGCTAAGAGGCTTGTATGAAGGCTTTTCGCAAGAAGATGCCGAAAAAGTGAAACTCATTGAACGCATTACAAATCATGATGTAAAGGCAATTGAGTATTTTATAAAAGAAAAAATAACGGAACTTGGCAATGCCAACTTATTGAAATTGAAAGAGTTAGTGCATTTTGGGCTGACTTCGCAAGACATCAATAACACAGCAAGTCCTTTGATGCTCAAAGAAGCGATTCAAGGCGTTTTTCTGCCTTATTTGGACAGCATCATTCAAAGCCTTGCGCAGTATGCCGCAGAATGGCGCAATTTGTCGATGCTTGCCTACACACATGGGCAGCCTGCGTCTCCTACGACTTTGGGAAAGGAGATTTCGGTCTTTCAAATTCGCTTGCAAAAGCAAAGAATGGAGCTTGCCTCTCTGCCTTATCCTGCCAAGTTTGGGGGCGCAACGGGCAATATGAACGCGCATTATGTAACTTATCCGAAAGTAAATTGGCATCAATTTGCGGGGCAATTTGTGGGCGAGTATTTGCAATTAGAACGCTCTTTTCCGACCACACAAATTGAGCATTATGACGGTTTGGCACGCATTTTTCACTGTATTCAGCGAATAAATGGCATCTTAACCGACCTTTGTGTGGATATGTGGCTCTATATCAGCAAGGAATATTTCAAACAGCAGACAAAAGCAGGAGAAATAGGCTCATCTGCCATGCCTCACAAGGTAAATCCGATAGATTTTGAAAATGCAGAAGGAAATCTGGGACTTTCTACGGCTTTGTTCGAGTTTTTGAGCCGAAAACTGCCCGTATCTCGCCTTCAACGGGATTTAACGGACTCTACCTTGCTACGAAACGTGGGTACTGCCATAGGACATTCCTATTTAGCAATGAATTCTTTGCAGAAAGGGTTGGGGAAATTGTTGGTCAATCGGAGCAAAATACAGGCAGATTTAGATGCAAATTGGGTGGTTTTGGCGGAGGCAATTCAGACGATTTTGCGCCGAGAAAACTATCCGAATCCTTACGAAGCGCTCAAAGATTTGACAAGGGGAAAAGACGGAATTACGGCGGAGGCTTTGTATGAGTTTATTGGGCATTTGGCGATTTCGGAGGAAATAAAGGCGGAATTGCGGGAATTGAGACCTGAAAATTATGTGGGAAATGCGAGAGAGGTTTGGTAGGCTGTATTTCACGCAAATGAACGCAGATGCTGGGAGATTTCGCAGATGTAACCTATTTTTTATCTGCGAAATCTGCTTTTATCTGCGCAAATCTGCGTGAAATGTGTATCTTTGCTTTTATTTTCAACCAAAAAATATGACAGAACTCAATACAAAGCCGCATTATTACAGCTACGAGGAATATGTAGCGATAGACGAGGCAAGCGAATCGCGCTACGAGTACCTTCATGGCGGCATCTTTGCCATGGCAGGTAGCAGCCTCGACCACAATAGCATTGCTTTGAGTTTGGCGAGCGAATTGCGGTCAAAGCTAAAAGCAAAAGGCGGAAAATGTAAGCCTTTTATGAGTGATGCACGTTTGCAAATCGAATTTTGCAAACGTTACTACTATCCTGATGTGGTTGTGTCGTGTAGTGAGGCAGATTTGGCAAGCAAAAAAGAGATAAAAGAACCGACTTTGATAGCAGAAGTTTTGTCGGAATCCACAGAAGGCAAAGATACAAGAGAAAAACTCATGGCTTATTTGCAGCTTGAAAGTTTGGAATATTACCTCATTTTGGCACAAGATAAGATAGAAATTACGTTATATGAAAAAACAGAAATAGGCTGGGTGTTACATTTTTTTACGAAAGATTCGGATATTATTCAGCTAAAAAAAATGGATATATCCTTGGCTGTGAAAGATTTGTATGAAGGGATTTCTTTCTAAGCAAGTTATTTCACGCAGATTTTCGCAGATTAGGGACGCAGATTTCACGCAAATGGTCATTGAGCGTGGTTAGTGAGCTTGCCGAACTATAGCCGAAATGCCCGTCTGCGCAAATCTGCATGAAATGTGTATCTTTGCTTTTATTTTCAACCAAAAAACCATGACAGAATTTTAGTACAATATTCGGATATTTTTTCCATATTTAAAGCTGCTGGAATTTACTAATAAAATTTGTTTTTTTGAAAATAATGCACTACTTTTGCATACATTTTTTATTCACTTCTTATGTACATAGCACCGTTAAATTATGATAGGTTTTTCAAGAAAGTCTTTTCCCATGTTCATATTGCAAAAGCTTTTTTGGAGGATTTTTTAGCTGTAACCATACAAGAAATTGCTTTGTTAGAAAGGACAAAGCATCTTACAGATGAGTCTGCGAGAGTAGAAATAGACTTCCGTTGCAAAATCAATGGAGCGAATATTATTATAGAAATGCAGCAATGGTACAAGCCTGATGTAATAAAACGCTTTTATCTATATCATTGTGTATCAACTGCTTTGCAATTGGAAACGCTTGCTGAAAAAAAAGTTCCTATAAAAACCGAAGACAAGCGCGCAAAGGATAGAAGCTACAAAGAGGTTGTTCCTGTGCTGACTTTGGTGTGGATGGTAGATGATTCTTTGCAATTTTCGGAGCATTTTATGGGCTACACAACTGCGCCAGAAACTGCACTAAGTTTTTTGGAAAATCATGATCTTTGGGAGAAAGAAGATAGAACAGAATTGTTGGATATTCGGCAAAATATCTTAAAAATATTAGATAATAACCACAAAAACCTTGATTTTTTGCGTAAAAATCGTTTAGTATTTATGTTTCAAGAAAACATAATTAAAGATGATAAATTCCCTAATTATCATCGTTGGTTTGAATTTGCGGAAAAAACCAGGCATAAAAATAATAAAAAAACAGATTTCATAAAGTTTAGAAAAGAGGATTTGTTTCAAGACATTATGCGCATTATTGGGAAAGATGCCTTAAATAAAGATGATTTGAACTATATAGAAACTGAAGAAGAACATATTAAGTTGGTAAGCAAAGCCTTACGAGATGAGCGAGAATCTGGTTTTGAGGAAGGTTTTGAGGAGGGTTTTGAAATGAGCGTAATCTCACTTTTCAAAAAAGGGAAAACAGAAGACGATATTTCCGAGTGGTTAGATATACCTGTAGAAAAAGTGCGATTTATCCTTGAAAAAGCCAAAAGAAACGGTTTATTATGAGCGTAAAATATGAATTATGAATTATGAATTATGAATGGCAAAACATAAAAACTTCAAAGTCGCTGAATGTCAATGACTTTGAAGATTTTTTGAACACTATTTGGCAAACAAAATACGCTTTTTCTGCTACAAAAAAGGAAAATGCGCAACAAGGTTTTGTGCAGATAGAAGGAAATCGACTCAAAGCCCGCAATTTTGTGGGCTTTATTTTATATGAAAATGAATGGATAGAAATTTATCCCAAAATATTTGAACAAGCCGAAAACCCTACAACCGTAGAAAAACAAAATATGATTGCCAATTTGATGTATTGGCTAAGTTATAGTAAAAAATTATATTTTCCTTTTCAAAAAATTCCTTTTGAATCCACAAATTGCGAGAATTTGTTGGAGGTTTTTATTCATCTTTTTGCGCAACATAGTCGAGATTTGCTGCTCAATATGCCCTATCAAAGCTATGAAGAAACGACCGCAGAAACGGCGTTTGTAAAGGGAAATATTCATTTTCCTACCTATTTTTCGCAGCAGTTTTCGCAAGGAAAACAGCATGTTTTTAGCTGTACTTATCAGCCTTTTGTCTATGACAATGGATTCAATCAACTCCTAAAATGTACTGCAAAAACCTTGCTTTCTGCTACACAAAGTAGTGAAAATGAGGCTGTTTTGCAAGAAATTCTATTCATTTTATCCGAAGTTTCGGACAAAAAATGTAGTGCAGAAGACTGCCGAAAAGTGAAATTAGGGCGTATGTTTGATGCTTTACAAGAGGTCGTAGAAATCTGCTATTTTTTCCTGTCTATGCAGCAGTTTTCGGGGACAGATAGCTCAAAAAGTAATTTTTGTTTCTTGTTTCCGATGGAAATTATTTTTGAGGATTTTGTAACGGCTATTTTGCAAGAAAAAGGCAAGGAACAAGGCATAAAAGTGGTTGCACAGGCAAAACGGCAGGCAAAATACTTAGCAAATGGGGCTATTTTTCAGCTAAAACCGGATATCTTGATTCCGCATAAACGAATTATAGATGCCAAATACAAAAAATTGAGCCTCGAAAAAGCAAAAAATTACCATATTTCTCCTGCTGATTTGTACCAAATGTTGGCGTATGCGACTCGTTTTGGTATCAAAGATATTGTGTTATTGTATCCAAAATATAGACATTTCCCTGCGCCAGAAGACCTTATTTTTGAAATAGAAAATAGCTTATCTCCTCAAAAAGAGGTAGTTACAATAAAAATTATAACCCTTCGAATAGACTTTGAACCTAACAGTTGGGCGATTTTTCAAACCACCTTAAAAACCTTCACAGACCTTTTACTCAAGTAGCTTAGGCTTTAGACTGAGCCTTATAGATTAAATCGCATTTCTCCGCAAAAATTGTCACATAAGCAATTATATTTTTTATCTATAAAAAAAATCCTTTACTTTGCCCTCACATTTTGGCAACATAGCCTTAAAATTTGCGTAAAGTAGCTTACAAATCTTTACGGTTTATTCAATATTTATACCTCATTTTATGACATACCTTGCCATTCTCTTGCTTACTTTTGTTGCCTATTTGATAGGTACTTTGCCAATAGGCTGGATAGTAAGCAAATTATTTTTTGGAATAGATATAAATGAGCATGGAAATGGTACGATAACATGGCGAAATGTATCGCAAGTAGTTGGGGCAAAAACGGGAGCAGTAGTATTGGCAAGCGAGGTATTGAAAGGGGCATTTGCGGCTTTATTAGCTTTGTGGGGCTGTAGTGAATGGGCTTGGTTTGGAGAATTAGAATCTTATATATTTACCTTATCCTTTGGATTGGCAGCAATTGCAGGACAAAATTTCCCCATTTTTAACAAAGCTACTCAAAGCCGCGACATTACTTGCGCCATTGGCGTATTATTGGTTTTGCATCCTATGGCGACCTTTTTATGCGCTTTGATTGCAGGGGCTTTGTACCTTGTTTTTCATTATGAGCATATCGGCTATGCCATCGCCATTTTATTTTTCCCTTTGCTGTTGATACAATTTAGCGATAAATTTGATTTTATTTTCCCGATGGTGCGTATTTTTGCCATTATATTAGCCGTTGCTACGGTTTTGTTGCACAAATCTGAAGCCTATTCTTTTATAAATGAGTTTTCGCCGCGTGTTATTCGCCAAAAAATTTGGCGTAGGTGGAAGAGGTAAAAGTTTACTCATGGTCTCTATTTTTGCCCCCGTTTGTGTCCCCATAAGCGGGGCTTTTCTGCTATATGCGTATTTAACGCCTTGTCCTCCGTTTGTGAGGACACAAACGGAGGCATGATTTGCGGGTAGCATCAATCGAAATGCTAATCCCCGATATAGCTTTTCTCTTTGAGTCTGGGCGAAACAAAGGCATATACCACCATCACCACACACAAAAACCCTACAAATGTCCAATAAAAAATAGGACCTTCCATAAAACCAAATATCCCTTTTTCAATGGTTCCGTCTGCATTTTTGTGGCTAATATTGCCATTTATCGCCGAAACCATCGCATTTGCGACCGAAACCGTAAGGAGCCAGCAAGACATTATCGTGGACTTCATGCTTTTTGGGGCATTTGTGTAAGCATATTCCAAACCTGTTATAGAAATCAAAATTTCGCCAATGGTAATGAGAAAATACGCTGCAATTTGCCACCAAACACTGGGAGCTTGTGCCATGTCTATTGTGCCATCTGCCAAATGTGGGGTTGCCAAAATCCAACCTTCTAACAGGGCAATTACCACAAAAGACAAAGCTGTAAAGGCAAAACCTACCCCGATTTTGCGCAAAGGGGTAACATTTATCCCCATTTTTTGAATGGCAGGATAGACATAAAAGGACAAAATAGGCGTTAAAGCCAAAATCAAAATAGGGTTTACAATCTGCACTTGTTCAGCTTGCAATTCAAACCCAAAAATGCTGCGATTCAGCGATTCGGCTTGCAAGACCCATTCAGAGCCATTTTGGTCGTATAATGCCCAAAAGAAAGGAATAAAAGCAAATACAGATAACACACGCCAAACGGCTTGAATCCCATCTATCGTTTCTTCGCCATAGACTTCTTTTGCCTTCTGAAAACCGCCATTTGTCAAGGCGTAGAGGTTTATCCCAATGAAATTTCCGGGAGCAGCAAACCACCATTTTTTGAGGACAATTGCCACAATTATCACAAATACCAACCACATACACATCACAAAGAAAATGCTATAGTGTAGCAAAGTGTCAAAAATGAGGTAGGAAGCCACCAAAGAAAGGATGGTAGAAGCATATACCACGATTTTACTTTCTGTCGCAGGGTTTGGCATACGTTTTACGAATTTGTTGCGTCCCATATAAAAAACAACTGTAGCTAATAACATCAGTGCGCCGGGTACGCCAAATGCCCAACCTGCGCCATAATGTGTCATCAGCCAAGGGGTGAGGAAGGTAGAAAAGGTAGAGCCAAAATTGATAGACATATAAAATAAGCTATAGGCTTTTGGCAACAATTCTTGATTAGAAGCGTCAAACTGGTCTCCTACATTGGCAGAAACGCAGGGCTTTATTCCGCCCGAACCCAAAGCAATGAGCAATAAACCGCCATAAAATAGGGGGTAATTTTCGTTAAACCCTGCAAATGCGAGTACTAAACTCCCTAAGGCATAGACAAGCGAAAGAGACATAATGGTCGCATATTTCCCCAAAAACCAGTCTGCTAACAAACCGCCGAGAACGGGAGTAAGATAGACTAAGGACAAAAATAAGTGCGTAGTTTCATTCGCTGCGGCTTTGGCAGTTGTGGCATCACCGCCAAATTGCTTAAGGAAAAAATGCGTTACCAAAAAGGTGGTAAGCACCGTTTTCATGCCATAAAAATTGAATCTTTCTGCCGCTTCGTTCCCAATAATATAGGGAATACTTGCAGGCATTTTTGCAGTTGACTTTACTTCGGACATACGTGTTTTAATTGAAAATGGAGAAACAAAAATTAGCTAATAGCTTGATTTTCATTTCTTTGGAAAATATAGAATGTTTTGTATGATGCTAAAACGCAACCCTTTTGGGATTGCGTGTGCAAGGTAGCCAAAAAAAAACGGGATATGCAAATATTTAGGGGTTTTTTTAGGAGGGAAAGTATGTAGAAGGGGGACATACGTTGCAAAAATATTTTTTGAGAATTAGGTAAATAGTAGCGGTTTGTTTAGTTTTGCGCAAATGAATGTATTTGCAGTTCTTTCCCATTTTTAGGAAGGAAGGGTTGGTATATGCCAGAATATCATCAAAAAATACAATAAAAACTACGGATATTATTCAATTTATAATAGATTTAACCGAAGGAAAAATCGAACACAAAGTATCGTAATAAATAAATATGTCAGCTAACCGTATTCACCTACAAAATACCTTAGAAAAGGCTTATGATAGGACTCTTTTTGCCAGAGAAGTCCTAAGTCCTATTTTTGGCGCAGGTTTCACCTTAAATGCGTCTCCGATTCCAGCATCTGTGCAGCCGAACCTAAGTGAGCAAGCCGTTATTGCTACGGTTTCCATTTATGGAAAAATTGCCTTAGCGGACAGCACAGAAATAATCTGTTACGAAATTGTATTGCAGCCCCAAGTCCGTATTGAGCGAAGCAAGGTTGCTATTCAGCGTTATATAAGGAAATTACTTACGGCAGGGCAGGCAGCTTTGGTCAATTTTGTGGCACCCCTGCACAAAGAAACTTGGCGTTTAACCCTTGTCGCAAAAGATAGCGAACTTACGGAAACGAGCATTAAAGAAAAAACGACTCATGCCAAACGCTATACGTATTTATTAGGCACAAATGAAAGTTGTAAAACTGCCGCAGAAAGGTTTGAAACCCTAAGTACAGAAAAGGAAATCACTTTTCAGGCATTAGTCAATGCTTTTTCGGTGGAAAAACTGAGCAAGGCATTTTTTGATGAATATACCTTGCATTACCAACATTTTGTCCAATATCTTAGCCACTCTCCTTTTGCAAAATCTGTTTTCAAAGGAGACGACAAAGCCATTCGCGACTTTGTGAAGAAATTGTTAGGGCGAATTGTTTTTCTCTATTTTGTGCAAAAAAAAGGTTGGCTCGGAGCTACAGATTTGGAATATACAGATGGAATGAGAGATTTTATGAAATCGTTTTTCAAGCAGTCGGGCGGAAATGAAGCATTTTATAGCAATGGCTTAAGTGTTTTGTTTTTTGAAACCTTGAATAAAGAGAGAGCAAATGACGATTTTAAAATGCCTGACGGAAAAACCCTCAAAGTCCCTTTTTTAAATGGAGGTTTGTTTGATAAAGAAGCGTATGATGAGCCTATTCTGACCTTTCCGCCCAACCTGTTTCATCATGCGAATTGTGAAGATACTGTTTTTACCGAAAAAAACAGAAATAACAGTCGGGGCTTTTTAGATTTCCTCAATTCCTTCAACTTTACGGTACATGAGGACAGCCCAGATGACCATACTGTAGCCGTTGACCCCGAAATGTTGGGACATATTTTTGAAAACTTGTTGGAGGACAACAAAGACAAAGGCACGTTTTATACGCCCAAAGAAATTGTATATTATATGTGCCAAGAGAGTTTGATAGAATATCTAAGGACACATCTCTCTGTATATCAGGAGATTGGGCAAGAAATAGCTTATTTAGTAAAACATAAAGCCATGCCTCCGCTCAGCCCGCAACAACTCACGCACATTAGCCAATTATTAGATACTGTCAAAATTTGCGACCCAGCCATTGGTTCGGGGGCTTTTCCTATGGGTTTGTTGCAAGAAATCTTTGCGATAAAGGAAGTCATTGCTTTTGAATTGCAAACAGCATGGAAACCCGCAGAAGTAAAAGAAAATATAATACAACATAGCATTTATGGGGTGGATATTGAAAAAGGAGCCGTTGATATTGCCCGTTTGCGGTTTTGGCTGAGTTTGGTCGTAGATGAAGCAAAGCCCAGAGCCTTGCCGAATTTGGATTATAAGATTGTGGTAGGGGATAGTTTGCTCAGTAAGTTTGAAGAAGAAATCATTGAAATAGATTGGGAACGCAAAAAAAGTGTAGGAAAAGCCGATGAATTTGTGAAAAACGTACAACGCTTATTGACAGAAATTGCAGCAAAACAAAAAAGTTTTTTCAAACCTGAAACCAAAAATAAAGCAAAATTACGTACAGAAATTCGGGATTTAAAACTCGAACTCCTGATGAATCAACTTTCTTACAATAAAGAGAAATTTCTGGCTAACCATGTAGAAAAAGGCGGGTTTTCGCCTACTGCCAAAGAGATAAAATATAATACAGAACGCCTTATTTCCAAAAATAACTTTGATGCTTTGATATTCAAACTCCAAAATCTTCAAAAAAATACAGATAAGCCTTTTGTGCATTTTGATTGGAAATTGGATTTTCCAGAGGTCTTGAATCCTTATCTTTTTGACGAAAATAGCGAAAAAATAGAAATCGTAAACGCACAAATCGCTGCACTAAACGCACAAATAGATGCTATCAATACGCATTTGGCAAAACATAATATCCAAGAACAGGTAATACACCTTCAAACCGACATCGCACAAAGTCAAATAACCTTGATAACAGGGCAATTAGTAGCTATAAACAACACTTTGACAGATGTTTTTGGACAACTCAATGACATAGATAAGTATATTGTGAATGAGGTAAATATGGCATTAATCTATAAAATAAAAAGCATAAATACGGGAATTGCTCACATAAATGAAGAGATAAAAGGGATAACATTAAATTTAAAAAATCAATCTCCTAACATGGGATTTGATATTGTAATTGGGAATCCGCCGTATGGGGCAAAACTTTCGTCAGAAGAAAAAGATTTATTTAAGCAAATGTATAATGATGTACATATGCGCACGCCAGATACATTCAATTATTTTATTTCCAAATCCTTCAGATTGTTAAAAGAAAATGGCATTATTTCCTATATTGTACCCAATAACTTATTATTTCAAAACGAAAACACGAAAACTCGTTCCTTATTAATCCATTCCAATTATCTTAAAAGGGTTATCAACTTAGGCGATAATACTTTTGAACATGCAGATGTTCCTACTTGTATTTTTGTAGCCCAAAAAAAACAAGCAAAAACATATTATATAGCATATAGTGATAATCGAAAAGAGAAAATGAGAGCGATTGATTTCCATAAGCCACAAAAAGAACTCCTCAATACTGAAATAAACGATATGCCAAATATGGTTATAGGAATAAGTGGAGAAGGCGTAAAAATCATCAAAACCATTGAGGCTAATAGCTGGAAAGTAGATGAGATTGCCTTAGAGGTTGCAAGTGGAATAGGTACAGGCGGCGACAAAATATTTAGAATTTCTCAGCAATTTGCGCATGACAATCATTTTGAGACAACTATTTTAAAACCTGTTTTGGTAGGAGGAGAAATAGATAAATATAAAATCCTAAACACAAAACATTGTCTTATCTATTCACATAAAAAATCCAATACAAATGAATTGTACCATATATTTAATTATCTAAAGCCATTTGAAGAAAAGTTATCTCAAAAAAGAGAAACTAAAAATGGAACCCTTCCGTGGTGGTGTTTACATTGGCATCGATATCCTGAGCTTTTTGAGGGCGAAAAAATAATCATGCGCCAAACTTCTGATAGCATAAGAGCTACCTTCGACACAAAGGGGTATTTTACCTTGAATAGCATATTGGTTTTCAAAATTGACAAGCAATTTCCGATAAGTTATAAGTATGCTTTGATACTGCTCAATAGCAAGCTAAATCAGTTTGTATATAAAAACATTACGCAAGAAGAAGGCAGAACATTTGCCGAAGTTAAACCACAAAATGTGCGAAAATTATTTATCCCAAAAATAACGATTCAGGAGCAGCGTGTATTTGAAATCTTTTGCGATTATTTACTATTTTTGCATAATGAGGAAAGTCTGCCCATAAATGAAAGAATAAACAATAAAGCGATTGCCTATTTTATGCAGCAGGTAGCAGATGCTTGTGTAGTAGAGTTGATTTATGGAAAAGAAATGGCAGATAAAAAGGTGGATATTCTATCTTTTGTAAGTGTAGAAATTGCTACCTTTATGGACGAAGCTACTCAAGGAAATGCAATATTTGACACCTATCAAAAATGGACAATGCCTAACAGCGAAGTTCGTAACCGTTTAAAAATCATAAGTTTAATGTGTCCTGATACAGCAGGAAAAATACTAACAATCGATGAAGAAGATTAATTCCATAAAATTCAAAAATTTCAAAGCCTTTTATGGCGAAGAAACCCTACAATTAGGGGGTAAAAATCTACTCGTATATGGCGAAAATGGAAGTGGAAAATCCTCCATTTTCTGGGGCTTATATACCTTTTTGCAGAGTAGTACAAAATTGGCAGGAAAAATTACCAAATATTTTGTTTCATTTGACGAAAATGATTCAACTACTTTTGATAGCCTCAAAAATATTTTTGCTGCTGAGGCAGACGAGGCTTTCATCAAATTGGAGACAATTGACACAACTACTGGAACGATAACAGTAGATAGAATAGATGCCTTCAATCCCACAACCGATATAGAAAAAAACAATCAATTAATCGCTTTGGCAAATGCTTCAAGTGATTTTATAAGCTATAAACTTCTCCATAATTTTTACAATGTAACACATAAACAAGAAATTAATCTTTGGCAAGTTTTTATGAGAGATATTTTCCCTTTTTTCAGAGATAATGAAACAGAAAAATATTATGGTACAAGAATAAAAGAAATCCTAAAAGGGGTTCCGCAATCTTCTGGCGGGGTAAAACGAGCAAGTGGAAGCCAAAGAACGATTTATGAAGAAAAAATTAATATATTAAACAATGTTATTAACAACTTCTTATTTCAAGTAGAAACAAATGCCAATCTATTCTTGACAAATCATTTTTTTGAAGGGAAAGAGCAGCTAAAATTGAAGTTAAATTACCAAATTGCAATAAATTATGATAGTGTGAGTTCAGGAAACCACAACTACAAAATCTCAATGCTTGTTGAGATTAAAGATAATGCGCCTCATTCTTGGAAAAAAGTGAAAAGACCTCACTCTTTTTTAAATGAAGCATTGCTTACAAGAGTTGCCATAGCCATTAGAATCGGCGCATTACAAACAAGGTTGCAAAACAGAGACTATCAGATTCTTTGTTTAGATGATATGCTTATTAGTTTAGATATGAGTAACAGAGATAAAGTTACGAAAATTATCCTAAATACAGAAAATAACCCAGACCTTGCTTTTTTTGACAAATTTCAAAAACTCATATTTACGCATGACAAATCTTTTTATCATTTATGTAAGCAAAGGCTTCAATTATCCCAAAAGGATGGTGATTGGCATTTCAAAGAAATATACTTAGATACAGATAAAACGCCACAAAGACCTTTTATAGATAATTCAACCGATTATTTTCAAAGAGCCGAAAAGCATTTAAAAGCATTTGACTACCCAGCTTCTGCAAATGCGTTGAGGCAAGGCTTATAGAATTTGCTGGCTAATTTTTTAGCGGACAATGATAAAAAAACACTTGATGCAACCCAAAAAACAACTACAGGAAAACAATTTAATGATTTGCTTCAAAAACTAAAAGAGATTCATGAAAAACATGGAGTATCATTATGCTTAATTAATGATTTATTTATCTACAAAGACCATTTATTGAACCCTTTTTCCCATGACAACCTGACATCAGGTGCTTACAAAGGAGAAATAGAAAAGGTATTAAGCATTATTCCTCGCCTCAACATACTAACATCTGAAATGTTAAAAGAAGTTAAAAATAAAAATTCAATCATTAAATTCAAGGATTTCAACAAAGACGGGGTAGAAGTTGAGTACCACATTTATTTAAAAGAAAATTTAAGAAGATATACCTTATTAGACGAGAAGCAGTATCTAAGTAGAGGTGCAGTAATTGCCTTAAAAGAAGTAAAATTAGGGGTTACAAAAGATTTAGGGAATGATTACGAAGACATTTATAAATGTATAAAGAGGATATACTTCTTCTTAGACACACCCTATCCTAATGATGATAACATATTATTATCAAAGTTAGATTTAAGTTAAAATATAGTTTTTTCGTAAATTTCCTATAAACATGTCATTTCGTCAAGAAATGACATGTTTATAGGAAAATTTACCCGTTTCAAAGTATAATCTGCGAAAATCTACACATTATACATTCGCTCATAATACTCCGCAGCCATGCGTCCCGACTCAAAAGCAGGCACAACTTCACGCAAGCCATTCATCACGATTTCTGCCCAGCGTTTGGGATTGTCATAATAAATAGGCATTACAGAGTTTTCCAAAATCTGCATAATATTTTCATAATCTATATCATCTTGCTGACTTACGGGCAAAGTATAGTCTGTTATAGGCGTAACAAAACAATTTTCTCCATTGCGGGCAAACTCAGGAATCCAACCATCAGGAATAGAAACCGAAACTGCCCCATTCATGGCTGCAGTCATGCCACTTGTGCCAGAAGCCTCCCGCGTGATGCGAGGCGTATTGAGCCAAACGTCCGCCGCTTCTTTGAGTTTGCGCGAAAGATGCAGCTCATATCCCGTCAAAACGGCTACATTTGCCCTTTCTCTGCCAAATTCTACCAAATGATTGAAGGTGCTTATCGCAAATTGGTCTAAAGGATAAGGCTTACCTGCCCAAATAATCTGCACAGGATATTGCACATTATTCAAGAATTTTTCCATTCTATCTATGTCTCTCAACAGCAAATCTGCCCTTTTGTAGCCTGCATAACGGCGCGCCCACACGATGGTCAAAACATTAGAACTAAATAATTTTCCGCATTGGTCTGCCACGATTTTGAAAGCATCATGTTTTCTTTCTTTTTTGCGCAGCAAAATAAAAGCGTCATCATTTCTGCCCAAAGCCTCATACATTTGCTTGTCTGCCCAAAAATTGAAATTTTGCGCATTCGTAATGCCGATAATTTCGGGAATATTAGGATAGTCTTTCCACATATCCGTAGAAACGACTGCGTGCATCTGAGAAACGCCATTGGCTATTTTGGCAAAATGCAAAGCCGCAGGCGTATGCCCAAACGTGTCGCTTGTCATGCCTGTGATGCGCTTCACTTCGTCCAAAGGAATATTTCCAAAAAAGCCTAAGTTGTTCAAATCGTGGATATTATGCTCCTCATTTCCTGCTTTTTCGGGGGTATGTGTGGTAAAAACAAAGCATTTTTTCACTTCTTCCACACTTTTTCCATGCTGTTGATACAGGTGAAATAGCAAAGGCAAGGCATGGGATTCATTCATATGATAAATGTCTGTTCCGCCCAAAGACTCCACGACTTTTGCACCGCCTACGCCTAAGACAATCTGCTGTGCAATACGGGTTATATTATTTCCATCATACAAACGCTCTGTTATGGTACGAGAAAGGTGGTCATTTTCGGGAATATCGGTAGAAAGAAGGTAAACAGGTACAGTGTTAAACGTGTCAGGTTTGAGGCAAAATGCTTTGACATAGACCAAATGCTGATTAATTTCGACCGTAACTTTGATGCCTGTTTCCACCAAAAAAGGGTAATTTTTGCGAATAAATTGCGGGCGCATATGCCCTTCTTCATCGCGTACTTGGTCATAATAGCCATATTTCCACAAAATCCCAATGCCTATCATATTTTGTTTCAACTCAAAAGCACTGCGCATATGCGAACCTGCCAAATACCCTAAACCGCCCGAATAAATCTTCAAAGATTGATGAATAGCAAACTCCATCGAAAAATAGGCTGCACGTTTGCTATACTTTGCATCAGGTGTATAAGGATGATGCCATGTTGCGTATTCTGTCGTCATAAATGGTGTTGTAAGAGATTAATAGTCAATGCTTAGGGCTTCGATTTCCTGCGTTTTATGCAGAAAAAAAGTACTCATTTGACTAAAAAAATGATAAATTAGGAGGCAAAGATAGACATTATATTTTAATTTGTTACAAAAAATGGGGGAAAAATGTGAGAATGATAGGAAAGGAGAATCAATTTCGTACAAAGATATCCAAAATTCCTATATTTGCGCACATTTTTCGTAGGCTGCCGCAAATTTCCGCAAATCATTCTTAATCTGCGTTAAATCTGCGTCCCTAATCTGTGTAAATCTGCGTCAACCAAAACGATTCGCTATGGACGTAATCTACGACATCTACAAAAAACTTCGCAGCCAAGAAATCCGCTATTTGAAACAGCAGTTTGAAATGGCGATTTTTGAGCATGAAAAAGTGGGCAAATTGTTTGACCTCATCACGCAGTTTCCAGAGCAAGACGAGGATTTTTATTCCCAAAAATTGTATGGACAAGCTCCTAACAATACTTTTCGGGTAACCAAAACGCGCCTTAAACGCATTTTGGAAAATGTCTTACTCAACGAAAAAAGCCTTTCGGGATATGGCGTAGAAATCATAGACCAACAGCTACAAATGAAGAAAAAGCTGCTGCAAGCCGAGATTTTGTTAGGCAGAGGTTCTTACAAAGCAGGTCGCACCTTGCTTATGCAATGTATCACTACTGCCAAAAAATACGAGTTGTATCAGGAGTTATTTCAAGCCGAAATGCTGATGTATCGTCATGCTTCTGTGCGGGTTTCTTCGGACGAATATGGTGAACAAGTCGTTCATATTCAAGAACTTAATCAAAAAAATACAGACATCAATGAAGCCCTTATTTTGCATTATCATACCACAAATTCGCTCCTTCACAAAACCTTAGATGCAGAGGCTTTGGCATTTATTCGGCAACAAATAGATAGGATTTCCGTTATTTCAGCCAAAACCAAACATCCTTTGGTGTGGAATGCACACTATTTGAGCGAGGTATATTATTATCAAGTTGTGAGCGATTTTGACACAGCTTGGACATATAGCAAAAAATATTTGGAGTTAATTCAAAGCTTCCCTATTTATTATACGCGGCAGCGTTTGGCAAATGCGCATATACAGTTGTCGCAGGTGTCGCTGCAATTGGGCAAAGTAGAGGTCGCCGAGGAACATGCACAAGCTGCTTTGAAGATATATTCGCCCGAAGAAATGAATTATTTGATTATGTTAGAAGTGCTTTTTAGGATTGCTTTTTTCTCCAAAAAATATACTCAAGCCGAAGAATGTGTAAAAAAAGCCTTTGCGCACCCACAATTTGAGGCAGCCAAAATGCTCAATTCCCAATGGCATTATTTTGCGGCTTGTGTGGCTTTTTACAAAAAAGAATATAAAATGGCAAATCGCTATCTTTCGGGTACAAGCAGCTTACTTTCAGATAAATATGGCAGAAATATCATTATTAGAATGTTAGAAATTGTTATTTTGTATGAAATGGGTTTATTTGATGTCATAGACATGCGGATTCAAAGCCTGCGCCCTTATATAAAACGCACCGTAAAAGACGAAGAGTGGCTTCGTTTTCAACTGCTTTTCAAAATGCTGCACGAATGGTATAAGGTAGGCTATGATTTTGCTATGGCTTCCCAGCAACTCCTACTCCTTGTTAAAGAATTAGAAATTTATAATAATCAAAAGGTATTTCGCCGCACAGATTTTGAGCTTATCCGCCTCGAAAAATGGATAGCCGAAAAAATAGGCTGGGAGGTTAAGGAATAAGGAAGGAAAGGAATATCCGCCTCTCTATCCTGCACCAAAATTACCTTCTTTTTACGGCTCCCTAAATGTCGATTTACCGCAGCCAAACCATAGTTCCATTTTTCTGATTCCTTCTTCCATAGCTCACTTCCTTCCCCACCACGCAGGGGGCGGAGGCAAATGCCTTTTACAAAAATTACGATATTCCTACTTTACCCGCGTTTTTTCACTATCCGAACTGCCTGTCTGCCTTGCAGTTAAGGCTTGTCCACTATTGAAACGATAGCTAAACGAAACACTCATCACACGTGTGTCTAAATAACTATGCCAATTTGCCGTAGAATTGTACAGTCCTTTGATATTTCCGCCCGGCTGATTCGTATAAAAAACGTCATTCAGATTGAGTTTTACCGTTGCTTTATTTTTCAACATCTTTTTGGCTACACCCATTCTGACCGAGCCGACAGGAATTAAGACAAACTGCGCAGAATATACTTTGGTTTGATAGTTGCCCGACAATTCCGCGCTCCACGTATCATTGATTTGAAACTGATTAGTAGGTCCGATATACCAATGTGTACCTACATTTTTGAGGGTTTGATTGTACAAAGTGCCTTCAAAATTGTTGTGTATCAACTCTGTATAAAGTTGCAATGTCCACCACTTTGTAATGGGAATTGCCCCATTTAGGGTAATGCCATACAGTACTTGGCTGCCAATATTTCCGGGACGGCTATAAAAAATATTCGTGCTTTGCTCTATGGTTTCGGTTATCATGTTTCGCACTTTGCTATACATCAACGTAGTGGTTATCATGTTGTTATAGGTATAAGACAGTTCCAAATTATTGGAAAAAGTAGGCTGCAAAAAAGGGTTTCCTGCATACAAAGTGAATCGGTCTAAGGGATACGTAAAAGGGTTCATGTCTTTATAATCAGGTCTATCTACCCGCCTTCCATACGAAAAACCTACCTGATGCTTGTCGGCTGTGTCCAATTTGTAAGACGCATAAAACGTGGGAAAAAGGCTGTTATATTTTCGGATAAACGAAGAATCTTTGCGAACAGAATTGCCTAATTGATAGCCATTTATGTTTGTATTTTCATAACGTAAGCCTGCTTGAATGCCCCATTTTTTCTTTTCTATACGATAGTTCAAATAGGCAGCATTTATATTTTCTTTGTATTGAAAATGGTTTGAAAAATCATTGTTGAGGGTCAAAACACCATCTTTTTCGTCAAAAAAATGGGCAATATTATTGGTATAAATCCAACTTGTTTTCGCGCCTGTTTCCATGATGCCTCCCTGTTTTAAGGGGTTTACATAGTCTAAATTTGCGGTTTTGATGTCAATGTTTGCTGGCAAATTGCTTATCAAATTGCTTCTGCTCACAAAACTATTGTCCGCCGAATAAGTATTACTCAACAAAGATTGTTGCAATTTTGAGTCGTAATACAAATAATCTGCATTCAAGGTCAATTCTTTGCCCAATGTATCTATTTTATAATTGTAATTGACATTTGCGCTCCCATTGAGAAAATTGCGTTTTGAGGGACTTTCTGCATCAACAATATTTTGCAAAGTCTCACTTGCATTGAGCAGCCGCGCCACATTGCTTGTATTTACCTTGTCCACATTATCAAAACCCGTAAACACCACCCCAAAAGTCATTTTTTTGTTGAGATAATAATCTATGCCTACTTTAGCCGTAGCCGCTTTCAATCTTTTCTTAATGAAAGTCCGTTGCGTAAAAATCGAATTTAAAGTGCCTGCTGCATCTGAATAGGTTCTATTAATGGTCAAATCTTGATACGTTCCATTGTTATTATAGCTTAGATTGGTAAAAAAATTAACCTTATTTATCCGATAATTAAGGTTCAGACTATTGTTTGTGCGTGCATAAAAGCCTTGTCCATAGCTGGTTGTGAGGCTGCCATTCAAGCCTTTTACCTTTGTTTTTTTGAGCCGAATATTAATAATCCCTGCATTTCCTGCCGCATCATATTTGGCAGGCGGGTTTGTCATAATTTCAATAGTTCCCACTGAGCTTGCAGGAATAGATTTCAAATAATTGGCGAGGTCTGTTTCCGTCAAATAGGTGGCTTTGTCATCAATATAAACCAAAACCCCCTGCTTTCCACGCAGGCTGATATTGCCATTTAAGTCCACCTGCACACCCGGCGATTTTTCCAATACTTCTAAGGCATTTGTACCAGCATTTGCCAACAAAGCGTCAGGATTGAGGATAGTTCGGTCTATTTTTCGGGTTACAAAAGGCGTTTTAGCTGTTATAACTACCGCTGTTGCAACCATTTCCTTTCCCTTTTTCAGCATAATGGCAGGTAAAGTCAAGGCAGGTTCTTTGTCTGTTAGGGTAAAAATAGTGCCATTATAATCTTCAAAATTGAGGTGATTGATCGTAAAGAAATAGCTGCCTAATGTAAGCTGTTCAAAACTAAATTTCCCGTCATTTTCGGATAAAACCACCTTTACCAACGCCGAATCGGGCTGTTTATATAAGGAAATAATTGCGCCTTCTATGCCTTTTGAGGCATTATCCGTTACTTGTCCATTGAGTTTTCCGGCATGTTGCGCCCAAAAGACAAGCGGAAAAAATAGGCTGAAAATAAGAATAGAAATATTTTTATTCATTTTTTGGCGTAAATTGTGGTTTTCAAGGTGGCGCACCTTTAAAAGGTGCGCCACCTTACAAACCGCTACGAAAACGTAAATTTAGTAGGTGCTAACCCAAAGTATTGCTTAAAAGACTTGCTAAACGCATAAATATCTGCAAAGCCTGCTTCCAAAGC
>JAYUZN010000313.1:0-1981 GCA_043751755.1 Bacteroidota bacterium
CAAAGGAACCGCAAAGAACGCAAAGGAATAACTCAAAAATCCTCAACTTTGCGTCCTTTGCGTGGGCTTTCTTTGCGAACTTTGCGGTTTATAGACTCAGAAGCCGAAAAATTTAGCTCTTTTTTCTTTACAGCAAGGAAAAATCTGCGTTAAATCTGCGAGTATCTGCCGACCTCATTAACGAGTTGTCAGCACCATTCTTTTGCTTTCAAACACTTTTCCGTCTAAGACAAGGGAATAGAGGTAAGTTCCGGCGGACAGGTTTCCCGCTTCAATGGTCATGGTTCCAAAACCTGTTTTTGCAATACTTTCGGTTTTTACCACTTTTCCATTTATATCTGCGATTTGCATTTGCGCCATTTTGACGGTTTGCGGAATGTAGAATTGAATGGTGGTATTTTGGTCAAAAGGATTGGGAATGTTTTGGTTTAACACCGCACCTTGAGCTGTTTGTGAGGACACAAACGGCGGCAGCGAATATGCTGCATTTTCTTTGGTTTCTGTACTTTTGAAACAACAAGCCTGCAAATCGGTGCTAAATTGTGCCATCGTTTGCTGCATGGTGGCAAGTTGCGCTTCTAACGACTTGATTTGCTCGTTTTGATTTTCAATGATTTTTGCCTGTTCTTGCATACCTTTTACAAGCGGCACAGTCAGTTCTGCATAGCGAATGCCCCAATATTCCCCATTTTTGTCCACGCCCGAAAAAGTGCCTTTTGCTGCTTCGTTTACTTCTTGTGCAATTAAGCCTGTATAACGGATTCCCTTTTGCCCTTCGGCGGTGTATTCGTAAGTTACAGGATTGAGATTCATTATAAAATCTAAGCCCAATTCGCTTTTTTGAATGTCTTTTTTCAATCTTCTATCAGACAAAGTCGTCCAGCCAACTTGCCCGCCGATAGAAGTAACAGAAGTGTTACCAACTACCACTGTATTACTTGCACTTACCGCTGCGCCATAGCCGAGTGCCATCACATTTGTCAAGGCTGTAACAGAAGCATCTGCTCCTTGTCCCAGAAAAGTGGCTTGATTGTAATTGTTGCGTAAACCTGCTGCTCCTCTTCCCAGAGCCACATTGTTAGAGCCTGTGATATTGAGGCGAAGGGCAGAGTCTCCTACGGCAGTATTGTCTGTGCCCGTTGTGCCGCTTTGAGCTGCCCGAAAACCTACTCCTGTATTGCCATACCCCGTAGTGTTGGCATAGATTGCGTTTGTGCCGAGACTTACATTGTAAGAACCAGTAGTATTGAGTCTCAAGCTTTGAGGACCTACGCCTACATTATCGGTGCCTGTGGTGTTGGCAAATAAGGTTTGGTAGCCAATGGCTAATAAGTTGGAGTTTGCTGTGCTGCTTGCTAAGGCTTGATAGCCAATGGCGATATTATTGTTTCCTGTAGAATTGCCTTGCAAAGCCCCATATCCAAAGGCTACGTTGTTGTTTCCAAGGGTATTATTGAGCATTGCATTGCCTCCAAAGGCAGCGTTATTGCCCCCTGTTGTGTTGTTTTGCATGGCATTAAAACCACTCGCATTGTTGGAGCTCCCTGTTGTGTTGAGTTGCAAAGCATTGTACCCCATTGCAATGTTAGAGGTTCCTGTGCTATTGGTATAAAGGCTATTTCTGCCAAATCCCAAGTTAAAGCTGCCGGTTGTATTAGAATATAGGGAATTTAAGCCAATGGCAGCATTGCTACTTCCTGTGGTGTTTGTATAAAGGGTATTTCCGCCAAACGCCAAATTGAAGCCGCCCGTAGTATTGTTAAACATGGCACTTGCGCCAAAAGCATTATTGCCTGTGCCTGTCGTGTTATTTGCAAGGGCAAGACTCCCCAAAGCAGTATTGTTAGAAGCCGTATTAGTGCGCAAAGCTCCGCGCCCTACAGCAGTATTTTGCGCGCCACTGCCTACAGCATACAAGGCAGAATCGCCTACAGCAGTGTTCATTATGCCACTTGTTACGCCCCGCAAAGCAGACATACCC
>JAYUZN010000314.1:0-2237 GCA_043751755.1 Bacteroidota bacterium
AAAAAATATCAGATATTCGTATTAATTGTAAATTAAAATAACTACCTGTCGTAAATTTCTGTTGCAAGATTAGCTTCAGGGGGGCGGGGGGGCAAATGCCTTTTACAAAAATTACGATAAAATTGGGAACTTATTTACTATTCATTCCTAAGTTTAAAAAAAGATTTGGCATTTTGTAAAATTCGCATTGCCCATTTTCTCAAAATAGCAAGATTTTGAGCGGCATTTTTTATTTTGAATTTTTGCCCCCATTTGTGTCCCCACAAACGGGGCTTTTCTGCAAAATGCGTATGTTACGCCTATTTGTCCCCCGTTTGTGAGGACACAAACGGGGGCGTGGAAACTTAACAACTTATTTTTTACTCGTTCTTAACCTGCAAAAACAAAAAAAACTCCATGTATATTTGCATATACATGAAGTTTTTTATAGCAAGGGAAATAAATTTTATCTTGTCATCAGCACCATTCTCTTTGCCTCAAATACTTTTCCGTCTAAAACAAGCGAATAGGTATATGTGCCTGCAGCAAGGTTTCCTGCCTCAAGGGTTATTGTGCCAAAACCTGTTTTTTCGATGACTTGCGTTTTCAAGACTTTGCCATTCATATCTGCGATTTGTATGTGAGCGGTTTTTACGGTTTGTGGGATATAGAATTGAATGATAGTATTTTGGTCAAACGGATTAGGCATGTTTTGCTCTAAAATAGGCATTTCTGCAAATGAAAGATTGTAATTTGAAATCGTTTTGCTGTTATTTTCATTTGATTTGAAACAACAAGCCTGCAAATCTGTGCTGAATTGCGCCATAGCCGCTTTCATTCCTTCTAACTCTGCTTTTAGGCTTTTGACCTCTTGGTGTAAATCCGTATTTTCTGCCGCTAATGCTTGCACAGAAGACACAAGAGGCACAGTCAATTCTGCATAGCGAATGCCCCAATATTCTCCGTTTTTGTCCACACCCGAAAACGTGCCTTTTGCAGCTGCATCTACTTCTTGCGCAATTAAGCCTGTGTAACGGATTCCTTTTTGCCCTTCTGCTGTGTATTCGTAAGTTACAGGATTGAGGTTTAGAATGAAATCTAAGCCTAATTCATTTTTTTGAATGTCTTTTTTCAATCTTCTATCAGACAAAGTCGTCCAGCCAACCCAACCGCCGATAGAGGTAACGGAGTTGTTGCCTACGACTACGGTGTTATTTGCGGTTACGCTTGCACCATAGCCCAATGCCATGACATTTGTCAAACCTGTAACAGACGCATCTGCCCCTTGTCCCAGAAAAGTGGCATTATTGTAGCTGTTGCGTAGCCCTGCCGCACCTTTGCCGAGAGCCGCATTGTTCGAGCCTGTTATGTTCAAACGAAGGGCAGAATCGCCTACGGCAGTGTTGCCTGTGCCTGTAGTGCCGCTTTGAGCTGCGCGGAAACCTACTCCTGTGTTGCCATACCCCGTAGTGTTGGCATAGATGGCATTTGAGCCGAGACTTACATTGTAAGAGCCGGTGGTGTTGAGTCTCATGCTTTGAGGACCTACGCCTACATTGTCAGTACCTGTGCTATTGGCAAACAAGGTTTGGTAGCCAATGGCTAATAAGTTGGAGTTTGCTGTGCTGCTTGCTAAGGCTTGATAGCCAATGGCGATGTTGTTGTTTCCTGTAGAATTGCCTTGCAAAGCCCCATATCCAAAGGCTACATTGTTATTTCCAAGGGTATTATTAAGCATTGCATTTCCGCCAAATGCCGCATTGTTGCTGCCTGTTGTGTTGTTTTGCATGGCATTGAACCCACTTGCATTGTTGTAGTTTCCTGTTGTGTTGAGTTGCAAAGCATTGTAGCCCATTGCAATGTTGGAGGCTCCTGTGCTATTGGTATAAAGGCTATTTCTCCCAAATCCCAAGTTAAAACTTCCTGATGTATTAGAATATAGGGAATTTAAGCCAATGGCAGCATTGCTACTTCCTGTGGTGTTGGTATAAAGGGTGTTTCCGCCAAACGCCAAATTGAAGCCGCCCGTTGTATTGTTAAACATGGCACTTGCGCCAAAAGCGTTGTTGCCTGTGCCTGTCGTGTTGTTTGCAAGGGCAAGACTCCCCAGAGCAGTATTGTTAGAAGCCGTATTTGAGCGCAAAGCTCCGCGCCCTACGGCAGTATTTTGCGCGCCACTGCCTACAGCATACAAGGCAGAATCGCCTACAGCAGTGTTCATTATGCCACTTGTTACGCCCCGCAAAGCAGACATACCC
>JAYUZN010000315.1:0-2360 GCA_043751755.1 Bacteroidota bacterium
TATATTGGTGATAATCAAATGTTTAACCTCTTTATTTTCCTTAATATAGCGTTCTTGCAAATAATAATGTAACAACTCATGTAAGGCTTTGGCATTTGCTTTCTCCTTTGAAATCATTTCATTTTTATTGCTTGGGCGTTGCCTTGTTCAAGGCTTCAAAAGGCTTTATTTCGATAAGCTGCATAATAGCAATGATGATAATAAAATACCGCATAAAGATAGGCTTTGTAGGGGAGAAAACGGGATTTTATTTTCAGAAGTCGATATTTCTAACGCTGCCAGCGTCCCACCCTGTTTACCAAAAGTGGAAAGGGTGGGACGCTGGCAGCGTTGGCTAGGTTTTATTTTCCTTCTATTATTTTTTGTTCCTCTGCGCTGATGCCGTACAAGGCATAAACTAATTTGTCTATTTCTTTGGCTAAATCGCTGCTATCTTTTCCCGCTTGTTTGGCTTCCATCATGTTATCCACTAACTTTTTGACCTCAAGCTCTTGATTTTCAGTCATTGGCGGAAGAGTAAGCGTTCTCAAGTTTTCTAATAAAATACGCGGAAATTTTTGTTTTTCAGCATATACAGAAGTGTAAATAAATTGGGTCAAACTTGAGTTGAGTACCCCTAATAAGGTTTTATTGGACAATGAATCCTCTGTAGAATATACATTATAAACAGACTGAATGGTTATCGAATGGGAAGTATCTAAACAGGCATTTATTTCTGTACCAATTTGCCTGATGACAATTTTTTCTCTGCTATAAGCTAAAATTTGTTTTTTAATACTGTCTTTATCTATGAATTTTTCAAGCCCTTTTATCAGATAATTCCCTATGTTATCTCCTGTAAGTATCGGTAAAGTATTTGGCGTAGGGTTGCGCACAATCATTTCATTTTTTTTGCCCAATTCTTCTCCTCGCCAACTTTTTGTTAGTTGCGCAAGAGGCGTGTAGCTATAATATTTTCGCAAGATGCTAAGTTCTCTTTCATCTACAAACAATAGGCGATAAGAATTGACTAATTCGTCTATTAAATAAGCTATTTTTTTACTGCGAAAATTGCCTTTTGCCCAGTTTTGAATATTCAAGGATTTAATATATTCTATTTTTTCGTTGGAATTGGAGGACGTTTTGGCTAAAAAATAGATACAGCTTCCCACCGTAGCCTCTTCAAACACCTCATCTATCTGTACAATTTTATATAAAAAGCTGTTTTCCTTTGTATATTGTCTAATTTCTTTAAAATTGCTGCGTGCCAAAAAAGAATCAGGAATAATCAAGCTATTTAGCCCATTTATCTGCGTTAAATGTAAAGACTGCTCTATAAATAAGCTATATAAATCGAATTGCCCTACCGCTACTTCAAAATTTTTATAAGCCTCAGCATTTGCCAATTCCTTAATAGAAATATACGGCGGATTTCCTACTATCACATCAAAGCCCACAAATTGCCCGTTTTCGTCTAAGACTTCAGGAAACTCAAAACGCCATTCAAAAGCATTGTGAAATGCTTTATTTTTATCGTGATATTTAGCGGCTAAAATTTCTTTTTCTTGAAAGAGTTTGCTGCTACGTTCTTCATCTTGAAAAGCGGTGATAGCATTTACATACCATTCATTTTCTTTTTTTTGCCATGCAACATAATCTTTATCATTCGGATTATAGAGTTTGGCAAAGTCTTTTTGATAAGCCTTTATTTTTTGGTTAATAACCCCTTTTGCCGCCTTGTCTTTCACATTTTTATACAATTCTACCTGCTTTTTATAGTCAGGTAAGATGCGTTTTATCCATTGTCTATTGGCAGGGGAAAAGCGATTTTTCTCATCATCTACGTTTAATTTCGCAATCAAAGAATTGCCTGTTTTGATATTTATATCAATATTGGGCAAAGTCTCCAATTCTCCCCCCCCTCCCCCCCCAAATTGGGGGGAGGGGGGGGAGGTGTAATACATGTTTTTCAACAACTCTATCCACAAACGTAGCCTACAAATCATCACAGATTTAGGATTGATGTCCACTCCAAAAAGGCAATTCTCTATTAATGTCTGTTTTTCGTGAAACAGGGTTTCTTGGATTCTCCTACTTTCAGCATCTTTATAATTATAAACAAAGTTTTCAGCATAATATACGATGAGCAATTCATCATTTTCCGTAGCGATTTCGCAGCCCTTCAATTTTTTACCTTGTGTATCTATCAATATGCCCAAATCATTTTTAATCGTGATAATTTCGTTTAACGCAGATACCAAAAAATGCCCCGAACCTACAGCAGGGTCGCAAATTTTGAGGCTATTCACCGTTTCATTTGCTTCTTTTAGGCTCAATTTTTCTGTTTTATTAAATAAATCCTCGAAATTTTCGCAATTCCA
>JAYUZN010000316.1:0-3573 GCA_043751755.1 Bacteroidota bacterium
TAGCCCTTTGCCATGGCAAAGGGCTACCAAAAATGATTTGAACGAGATAACATAGCCAAAATAAGCTATACAATCTTAGCCATACGGCTATGGTGAGGACACAAACAGCAACTGTTTGTAACAGCTCGTAATAACTTTTGAAGAACCATAAAGAATAGAAACTAATGAAAAAAAATATAATTACATTTCTGACCTTATCACTCTTTGCAATTAGCTGTAATGCCCAAAAAGCAACTAAACTTAGCATAAAAAAAGTTTTCCTTGACGAAATAGACACAACAAAAAATTGCTACACGATAATTTATCCCCCAAAATTACCTTGGGCAGGATTTATATTTTTAATTCCCGGCTTTTCTGAAACAGCAGAAAGGGTTTTACAACAAACAGACCTTCCCCAAAAATTAGCCTTAAATGGGATTTTGACCATTATCCCTACTTTTCAAGAGGGCGTTTTATCTTTTGGAGTGGACAGTTTAAGCCAACAAAGTTTTGAAAGAATTTTGAAAGAAGTAACTGCTAAACACAAACTTATAGACCAACGATTTTATGTTGGTGGATATTCGATAGGAGGAAGTTGTACAATTAAATATGCAGAAAATGCAACGATTAAACCCGTAGCTATTTTTGCCATAGACCCACCACTTGACTTTGAAAGAATTTATAATTCGGCAAAAAGAGAGGTAAGACTTTCAAAAGAGAACGAAGCTAATCCAGAAAATATTTATATCATTGACCGACTAAAAAAAGAAATAGGGGGAAGTCCGACAACAAACTTATCCGATTATTATAAATTTTCGCCCTATTCATTTACAGATACTACACAATCTGCAATAAAAAAATTGACAAAAATACCCTTACGAATTTATACAGAACCCGATATTAATTGGTGGATAAAAGAACGAAGAGCGGACTTGACAAGTATGAATGCAACAGAATGTTCGGCATTGATTAACGAACTCAACAGGCTTGGAAATAACCATGCAACATTAATTACGACACAGAATAAAGGTTTCAGAAAACCAGATAATAGCAGACATCCTCATTCTTGGAGCATAGTTAACAATGGCGAATTAATAAAATGGCTACTAAAACAAAAATAACGATAGCAACGAACAAGGATTTGGCGTAAGGGGAGCAGAAGCCCTAAATTGAACATTTGTGGTTTATTGAGCATTTCTGCTTCTGATTGCCCCACTACGCCAAACCTCAAAACGTTAAAAATATAAGCATGTAAGCAGAAACATTGTATATTTGTGCGTTAAACTTCTTAACACTCATTATCTATGTTTCCACAAATAAATTATATAGTGAATGAAAAAGGATTTCCTATTTTTGTACAGATGCCTGTAAGAGAATTATTGAGAGGGTGGCGCACCTTTACATGATTTGTATATTTAGGTAAACTTATCTCGATATATCTTACTTGATTATGATAAACTTATATTAACTTTCACCTCTCAACTTATAACTTTCAACTACTTGCCTATTATATGAACATAAAATTATGCGTTCTACTGTGCTGCATAAGCACCTATCTCTTTGGGCAGCAGCCCTATTGGGAAAAATACCTTGGCGGGTCGAGCTTTGACACAGGCAAAAAAATAATCAATACCACCGATGGAAACTTTGTGGTAGGGGCGGAAGTCGCTTCTTCGGACGGCATCGGCACAGGCAATATGGGAGATGCCGAAGTGGTCATTTTCAAGTACTCTCCCGCAGGAGATTTGCTTTGGGCAACCCGTTTGGGCGGCTCTGGTCCCGAAGAGTTTGGAGATGTCATACAAACGGCAGACGGCGGCTATGCGGTCATCGGCACAACGGATTCCCCTGATGGCGACATTCACTCTTTGTATGGCAAAATGGATTTATTTCTCGTCAAACTCACCGCAAAAGGAGCCGTAGAATGGAAGCAATTTTATGGCGGAAGTGGAAATGATAGGGGTTTTACGGTGTTAGAAATGTATGATGGCGGCTTTATGATGGGCGGAGAAGCAGGTTCGCGCAATGGCGTTATGTTGATGCAGCCTTTTGGGGGCTTAGATGGTTGGCTCGCTCGTACAGATTCAAAAGGCAAACTCATCTGGGAAAGGCGTTATGGAGGGGCTGGAAATGAGCATATTAACTGTATTATTCCTTTGGCAGGAGATTTGGAGAATTTTACCAAACATTATTTGGTCGTGGCTACGACTTCTTCAAAAGACAATCAAGTGAAGGCAAACAAGGGCGGAAATGATATTTGGGTCTTCAATATTGATGAATTTGGGCGTTTTGTGGGCTGGCAACAGTCTTTTGGGGGCGAGGCAGACGAAGATGTTCATGCCGCAAAGTTGAATGTAAGTGATAGTACGGTAACTTTGGCTGGGACTACTTTTTCGATGAGAGGCGACATTCCTTTGCAAAGAGGTTTGGGAGATATGTGGTTTTTCAAGATAGATATGCGCGGAAAACTCCTTTTTTCGCAAACGTATGGCGGTTCTAAACAGGAAGGTATTTCTGATTTTGCCCCAACAAGTGATGGCGGCTATATTTTGGCAGGTATGACGGCTTCACGCGATGGAATTATAGACAAAAATAATGGCAGTTTTGATGGGCTTTTGATAAAAACAGATGCGGACGGAAACCTGAAAGTGGTGCGAACCGCAGGCTATGAGAAAAAAGATTTTTTCTACGGCGTAGTCGAAAACCCGAAAGGAGGCTATCTTTGCATAGGTTCTTCGGAATTGGGCATAAATGGCACGCAGTTGATAGAACATAATGGCTCTTATGATATTTGGGCTTGTGCCTATAATGACAAGGCAGAAATCAAACTTTCCCCCCCTACCCTATCTGGGCGCATTACCGACAAAAAAACGGGCAAACCCATGAAAGTTTACTTAAAATTGACCAATAATGCCAATTTGGATTCCTTGCAAGCGGTTTCTACGAACCCCGATGATGGACGTTATATTATGGTCTTGCCTACGGCGGGTGAGGTAAGCATAGGCACGCTAAAACCGGGCTACTTTTTTTATGGCGAAGATATAGAAGTAAGCACGATTGCTTTGCGCCCAAATGTGGTCATAACCCGAAATATAACCTTAGCACCTTTGACGATTGGGGCTACTACGAATCTGCCACGTATTCATTTTCCGTCTGCCGAGTATCAGCCTACGCCCAATTCTCGGTCAGAAATGGAGCGTTTGCTTACTTTTATGAAATTGAATCCGAAAGTGGAGATTCTCCTCGAAGGTCATGCGAGCTACGAAAATGATGGCGTGGACAAGGACAATCTTTCCAAGTCTCGTGCGGAGTCTATCAAGGGCTATTTGGTGGACAAAGGCATAAAGGCGTTTCGGATTCAGACAAAAGGAGCAGGCGTTTCGGAGCAGCTGGAAAAGGACACAAGGGAAGAGTTGCAGGCAAAAAATAGGCGGGTAAGAATGGTGATTTTGGCGATGTAGGCTTTGGATTTCGCGCAGATTTTCGCAGATTATACTTAGGAACGAAAATAAAATAACTTGACATTCTTCTCACCACTAAGGCACTAAGAATCACTAAGCAATATGGTGAAAGAAGACATCTAAGCCACGCTTT
>JAYUZN010000317.1:0-6905 GCA_043751755.1 Bacteroidota bacterium
GGCACAATCCCCGTAACCGTAGAAAACAGGTTAATGGTACTTGTTCCGCAAACCGTAGCCGCAGAAGGCGAAGCTGTGAAATCTGGGGTTACTTTTCCTATAGCAGTTGTATTATCATTTCCTGCGGTTCCGTCTCCTGTGAGGGCTGCATTTCCAGAGAGGGAATACACGCCCGCAGCAGTCATGTTCATGGTTAGGTTCACAGCTTGTGTTGCACCATACACCAATGTACCTGTATTTACTACTGTAGAAATAGGCGTTTGAGCTATCCCATTTAAGGTATAATTGATAGATACCGTTACAGGATTCGTAACGAAATTGAGGGTCGTACAACCCAAGTTTTGAATCGTAACAGTAGCTGTTTCGGTAGCAGTATAACAAGCCGTAACCGCTATCGTAGTAGCTGCGACATCTAAAGCTGGCAAGTTTTTGATTTCCACATCATCCAGATGCAAATCGTAGGCATCAATATCATCTACAGCACCTTCACTTGCCAAAAAGCCTATGATAGCTTCTTGTCCTGCATAAGCAGACAAATCTATGATGTTACTACTCAAGCTATTGGTCAAGCCATTGGTGCTGGGCAGATAATTGTAGATAGACGTATAACTTACCCCACAATCCGTAGAAATCATTACATCAAAGGCATCATCATTCGTAGCCCCCACAACATAAGCCGTATTAACACTTGTGCCTGTTACGGCTGTTTTGAACAATAACCTTGAACAAGAAGTAGGGATAAATTTAGCCCCAACAATCCATTCCCGTTTGGTAGCCAGACTTAGGTTTACTTTGGCAGAAGTAGTGGTTATTGCGCCTGAACTTGTCCAAGCCGAAGTCGCGCCTATAGGCTGTGCTGCCCCTACTGCCTCTCTCCATTGCGGAAACAAAGTAGTAAGGTTTGCGCCCGTAAAACCTGTAAAATCTACATTTGAGGGCAATACGATAGGAGCAACAACGGTACGACTTGCGGTTGGGTTCATGGTATTGTTTGCCCCGTTTTGGTCTCCCGTAAGCACAGTAGTTGCCGAAAATACATACGCACCTGAAGCGGACATATTCAAGGTAGTGGACATGGTTACATCACGTGTACCTGCGCTTGGCAAAGTTCCCGTATTGGCAATAGCAGTCAAAGTCGCTGTGCCTCCCCCTGGTAAGTTTACCGTTACATTTACGGTTACGGGATTGGCTGCGAAATTGTGTGTTACTACCGCAAAGTTTTTGATGGTAATAATCACCGTTTCTGAAGCTGTATAACAGCCTACAGCAGCAGGAGATACCACAGCAACTGCGCCTATATCCAAAGTCGTAGGGGTATAATCGTCTGCGCCAATGTCATGGGGAGCAGTACGGGTAGCGCAATCTATGTCTTGTAGCACCCAAGTGATACCCGTCATATCTGCTGCACCATTGATTGCTGCCGTAGAAGCGTGAAGGTCGGTAGTCCCTGCAAAGCCAGGGTCTGCTTCAAAAGAGGCAGGGTCAGGCATAGCACTATTCGTCGTTTGCCAATCTGCGAGTGTGGGATAATAGGTAGGCGTTATTGTGCCTCCTACCCCAATATTGCCATTTGTGGGATTGGGGAGATAGAATACATTGTTATTGGAAACAGAGCCTGTACCACCAATACTGTTAGCAGCCGTAGCCGCCCAGCAAGTATGATAAGCCGCACCCGTTTGTGCCGCAGTAAGATTGGCAAAAATATTGTTTCTTACATTGTAAATGGCAGCAGCTCCTACGCCTGTACCAATTTCAAAGCAAGTGTTTGGGCAAGCCAAATTCGTAGAATTGAGGCTTACACTATTGAAGTGAATGTTGTGGGTAGCACTAGTTCCTACCCCTGCGATTTGCGCTCCGATTCCGATAATACGGCGAGTAGTAGTAGCCGTACTAGCGGATTGTAGGTCTGCCACAAAGTTATTATAAACGCGTGAGATGCTGGCAACATTATTGGTAAGATTTGCCCGAATCCCTGTAACAACTCCTGCCGTAGCAGAGGTATTGCGAATTGTCTGTACTTTGTTATTATAAATTTCGCAGGTTCCTACACTTGCCGTAAGGCTTCCTGTATTGTCCATCCAAATCCCATCTACCGTTAGCGTGCTAATCCCTGTTACATTTCTCACTAAGTTATTGTAGATTTTTACGCCTGCTTGCGAAATAGTTTTAATCCCATACGCAGCAAGCGTACTATTTCCAATATCATCTGCGAGGTTTGCCCCAATCGTATTCGTACTTGCACAAAGCATTGTACCAATTTCGTTGGTTTGGTCGGGGAAAGTAGTGCTACCTGTCAAAAGTATCCCTGAATAGGCATTTGTAATGGTAAAATCTAAATATTTATTGTTGCTATTGCCGCCGGCAAGACTCGTAGGCGCAACAGGCACTGCCGAAGCTATCCCATGAGAACTTGTATTTGTTCTATCCAAGGTAATGGTCAAGTTTTTGAATACATTGTTCGTTGCGCCATCTACTGCGGTAGCATTTGCCACCCCAATTCCTCTATCCACTTTGGGCTGTGTCGAAAATGCGGCGGTATTTACATGAGAAAGCGTAAAGTTCTGTACTGTGGTATAGTCTGTTCCTACAAAACCCAAAATAGGCTCGGTAGTGTTAGAAAAGGCTAAAGTACCTGTCGCAGGGGCAGAAGAAACTACGATGTTCCCCCCAGGTGCGCCATAGTACGAGAAGGTGGAATTGTTGCCATTTACCGTAATCGTATTTGAAACAGAAGTCCCTGCAACGGGTCCTAAGGTTATGGGGAAAATTTCGCCCGAAGCCACATTATAGGTTCCATTTGCCACGCTCAAAGTAACTGCTCCTGCAATCCCTCTCTGATTCAAATCGGCAAAAGCTCTCGTCAAAGTAGGATAATCCGAACTCCCTGTACCTACCGTATAAGTTCCAGCAGGCAAAGCCGTTGGTGCTGTAGAGGTAGGATAAAATCTTACATGATTGGCTGAAAATTCTTCTGAATTTAACATTCCATTTCCCACCTGACCACGCGAACCCGTAGTAGCATCAAGATAATTGCCCAGACCGCCTACTCCCCATTCCAAGCCTCTTGTAGCAGATTCTGAAATGTATGCAAGTGCAGCACTTTTGGAACCATACAAGAACTCGACCACATTTGTGGTTTGATATAACTTGATTTGGTAGTTTAAGGTACGGGTAGAACCCGTAAAATAAGACAGGGTATTCGTAAACTCAATGGTCAATACCTGATTAGGAGCCATACCCGTTAGCAAATACGAAATCGTGCCTGTGCCTGTGGTAAGGTCGTCCCACCAAGGTGCAATCACAATATTAGGAGCAGTAGTTGAAAACAAGTTGTTGTTAGCCGCTGACTGAGCAGCAGCAGTACCCGTATTAAGTCCTACCCAGCCATTGGTACAAATCTGGAAAAAGTTAGTAGCTGCCACGTAATTTACCCCACCATAACTAAAATTAAACGGAAGGGCGATATTGGCGGAAATAGCATCATCTCCCACAGGTCCTGCCGTTCCCCCCGTAATCGCAGCATAAGCCCCTGTGAAGTTCTCCATTTCGTAGGTGCTAAAAGTAGCCCCTACGGTGTAGGTGTAGTTTAAGTTGCCATTATTGTTGATGTTCAAAGTGTGCATATCCGCATCATTATTGGCAGGAGGCGTAGCATTGTTACTCGTAAAAACATAGTAAGCAACATTGGTAGCTGCCGCAAAACCCGGTATCATCGCAGTACCTTTGTTTCCTGACATAGTAACGGTAACAATAAAGCTTGTCGCAAAACCATCTGTAGAATAGCGCAGATGCACAAATTCTCCAGCCGAAGGAGTCGCTGCCAGCGTTATCGCCACACTTGCAGGCGTACCTGCCATAGGCGTAGTAGGAGTGCGCACCAATCTTGTGATGTTCACAGGATTGTAAGTAGTAGCCAATACTGCCATTTTGTTGTTAGCAGCCGCATTCTCCTGAATGTTGAAGGTGTAATAAGTGCCACTTGTTACTGCGGTTGTATGGTCCACATTCCAGCCGCCGCCTGTATAGTAGTAGCCGCCATTATAAATGGTGTTTACTACACGCGCAAAATCCGGAGCATTAGAACCCGTCCATTGCGGATTGTAGTTCGCAGGTGCTGTGTCAAATAGGTAATTTGCAGTACCTGTCCACATTGCCTGAATCCGTGCTTGCCGAAACGCCCCTTTGTCGGTAAGGGGGTTCGTGTTGTTGAATGTTCCTGTAGCCACACTTCCCTCCAGATTGGCGGGCTGTGCATACACAGCAACAAATCCCCATGACAAGAGCATTGCCAAGAACGATTGTTTGAATAAAAATGTAAAATTTGTCATCAAAATAAAAATTAAAAAAAATAAATGAAGTAATAAGCCCAAATATGTATAAAAGTGTTGTTTATATAATTATGACAATAAAAGATAGCCTCTCAAAGCGCCCAAGTATTTCTCGTAAGTATGCGTGAGCAATAAACTGAACAGATGAATTTGCGGTATGGGTAGCGCATGATTTAGCTTGCGTTACACAGAAATGAGCAAATTTTGAGCGGCTCAGGCTAAAGCCTAAGCTACAGGTAACGCAAGATATATTAATGGCTAAAAAAAATGCCGCCCCCCCCCCGTATCTTTACGCAGCACTTATAGCACTCGTTTTGACCAAGCCCGTCCTAAATAGCAAGAGAAGAAGTGTGCTTGTAATGTGTGGTTGGAAGCAATCTCCTCCCCACGGGTTCGTGTTTGTCATACAAAAAAATGAAGTGAAGTTACGAAATGCGTATTTTTATAGATATATACGAGGCAAAGATACTCAAAAGGATAGGGGGAGCGCAAAAAAATCGTAAAATGGTGAAAAAACCACATATTATTGGGGGAAAGGCGCGAAGGAAGTTACAGAATGAAATAACTATTTAGGTAGGCAACCGCTTCGAGGGGTTGGTTAGCACCCACTCAAGGGTTGCTTACTCAAACGAATTTCGTTTCGCTGCCCTTCGAGTGGTCGGAGACCCTCGAAGCGGCTTTTTAACCTGAATAATTACAGAATGAAAAAGAAAGGGCTTACGCATTGTGTCATGAATTACCCGAATTAAGGCTGTTAATTCGGGTTAATTCGTAGCTATAAAAGCAACTTTTGCGTAAGCCCTAAGCTGTGTATATAGCGCATTTTTTAGCCCACTTTTGCTTCAATATACGACTTTAGCCTGCGCAAAATATTAAAAATGCGAGGAATATCTTTTTTAGTATCAGCAACATAGCCGCCCGAAAAGCAGAATGTTCCGCCAATTAAGGTGGCAAAAAACCAAAAACGTCCCAGCATATAACAGCCATAAACAGTATCCTCTGAGTCATTCAAGGCTTGTGCTGCCATCATTTCGGAGAGCAGCTGCCCACGTGGGTCTGCCTCTTTTTTGCCTTTTTCCTGCTTGTATTCATGCAGGCAAAAATAAGGCTGTCGCGGGTCATCATAATTCCCACTCGCAATCATGGCATCTACGTCTCCTGTGAGCTTAATCCCATTACGCTCTGCGGTGAGTTTTCGCTCATAAAAGAGCTTGTAATTCTCGCCGTCAAAAGACACCAAATCCAATAGTTGTGCGATGAAATACATTTTCAACTCCTCCTCATTCCACACATCAGCATTATTTTCCAAGCGAGCGCGAATCCGTTCCATCTCATACGCCTCCCGTTCTGTAAGCTCCGCAGGGATTTCTCCAGCAGCCATCCATTCGTCTAAGTCCTTACAAGTCGTGGCTTTGACGAGTCCAAATGTGTCTTTGAGTTTTGTTTGTGTCCAATCTTTAAAACTTGCCATAATACTATTTTGCTGTTTGCGATACAAAGATAAGCATTTTTTTTTGCCAAAAATAAATCAATGTGCCTTGCAACGCTGCAAATACTTTTTCAAACAGGCACTTCTTTCGCCCGGAAAAGGGTGAGTAGAAAGAAACCGCTCCATATCTCCGCGCTGCTTTCCATCATTGATTCTATCAAAAAAATCTGTCCCTTTTTCGGGATTAAAACCCGCTTCGTAAGCCAAATAAACCCCTGCTCTATCCGATTCCAATTCTTGAGGTTGCCCGTAAGGGAGGGTCAAAATATCTAAAATAGTCGCCCCTAATTTGCCCCAATCATCTCCCAAAAACTTCTGTGCAACACTCAATTTTTGCAAATGTTTGAGGGTATGTTTGTTTTCATTATGCCCGATTTCATGCCCCAAAATAACAGCAAGCTCGTCATCAGATTGCACAAAATCCATGAGTTTTGTCGTTACATATACATTTCCCCCCGGAATCGTAAAAGCATTTAAGAGGCTATCCTCTAAGAGAAACACCTGATATTCAATGTCTGTGCGTTCTGCATGTTGCTTTACTTCATTGAAAATACTTTTCAGTTTTTTCCAATGTTTATGGCTTTTTTCTGCAAGGTGAAACTGCTGGCGTATTTCTTTGTCAAATTCATCGCCTGCTTCTTTTTGCATTTGTGGCGTAATTTCGCCCGCAAAAGTATTCAGCAAGCTTTCTTCTACTTGCTTGCCTGTTTGCACCCATTCACCGCTTTTGCCTTCGAGACAGGCATCTGCTTCAATGTTGTGAATGACGGTTTTGTCAGGAAAAACGTAGGTTTCTTCCTTTGCATGAGACTTTCCGCCTTTGGTGCAAGCTATGAGGCAGAAAAGAGCGAATGTGAATAAAAGAACTGTTTTCATATTTTTGTTTTTGTTGTGTTAAAGTGTACTTAGGAACACGAAAAGAATAAAATCATTATTTACCGTCAAAATATTTGCTTAGGAACACGAAAAGAATAAAATGCAAATTTACCACTAAGGCACGAAGGAAACTAAGAAAGAAAAAGTGTGGCTTAGTTGTCTTCTTTTACCAGATTTCTTCGTGTTTCTTCGTGCCTTAGTGGTGAGAAAAA
>JAYUZN010000318.1:0-4420 GCA_043751755.1 Bacteroidota bacterium
TAATTCGGTGGTCGAACATGCACATACAGCCATAAGTACAGACTACTTGTATGGCTCTGGGCAGTGGGGGGGCATCATTCAAGCAAGCCATTCCGAGTTCCGCAACAATCAACGTTCTGCCGTTTTTATGCAATATCATAACGCCGATTTTTTGGGAAATCCCTTGCCTAATCGTAGCTATTTTTCCAACTGCCCGTTTTTTATTAATAACGATTACAGAGGAGATGAGGAAAATGTGCCTTTCAAAGCGCATATAACTGCATGGAATATAGAAGGTTTGGCTATCAAAAGCTGCGATCTTGAAAACAACAAAACGACTAATATGGGCTATGCGCAAAGCCTTGGTACAGGAATCTACACAATAGATGCAGGTTTTTCGGTAAAAGGGCATTGCAATTATAGCAATGTGCCTGCCCCTGGTACCAACCCGCCTTGTCCTTTTGAGGATATAGAACCCTCTGTTTTCAAGGGCTTGTTTTGTGGCATACGGGCAGATAAGGAGAGTAGCATCAATACTTTTACTGTGCATGGCTGTAGGTTTGAAAACAATATTCGAGGCATAGAGTCGAATGGGGTGGATTTTCCTACGATGCTGCAAAATAAGTTTTTGGTGGGGGGAAATCCGTATCCGATACAAGGGAGCTTTACGCATGAGGGGCTTGTGGTAAATAAAGGGATAGGATACCAAATAGAAGAAAATCGAATGGTGATGCAGCCGACTACGGGGACTTTTCGCTGGACAGTAGGAACACGTATCAATAGTACAGGCGCAGCAGCTAACCAAGTTTATAACAATGATTATGAAGGGCTTTTTGTAGGAGAGTTATCTAACGGAAATAACTATGGTGGGAGTATTGGCTTGCAATTTTTATGTAATACACATACAGATGATTATGCTGATATAGCTGTCGTAAATACAGGAGGTGCATCAGGAATACGGAAAGAACAAGGAAACCTTAATTCGCCTTATGATGCAGGAAATTCTTTTTCACAAAACGGAAATTTCAATCAGGGGGATTATTCTAATGATGCGCAAAGTTTTAACTACTACTACAAACTTGGTACATTAAATGACCCTTTATATTATACAACTTCCACAATTACTAAAATTCAAAAGTTAGACAAAAATGAATGTAGTAGCAATATTGATTTTGGCTTGGGAGAACCTCAAATTACAACATCTGAAATCATAGAGAAAAAACAACAATTTTATGTTTCTCAAACGGCTTATCTTTCATTGTTTTACACCTATCAACAATTGATAGATGGCGGAAATACAAACGCCTTAGTGCAGAACATCACCCAAACATGGTCTGATGATGCGTGGACTTTGAGAAATCAACTCATATCAAGGTCTCCCTATCTTTCTGAAGAAGCCCTAAGAAGTGCCATTTCAGAAGATGTTTTACCGCAAGCCATGGTATTTGAAATCTGTTTGGCAAATCCCGATGTATTGCGAAGTGATGATTTCTTAGTTTTTTTATCTACAGAAATCAGCAATCCTTTGCCCGAATACATGATGATTTCTTTGAAAAATGCAAGGATAACGGGTTCTGTAAGAACCGTTTTGGAAAATGGTATGATGCAAAAACATACAGAAATGGCGGAAACAGCATATCCCATTATTCGGCAAATGCTAAATGATAGCCTTGCACCAAACCCTGATTCATTAATGTTATGGGTAGGCAATTTGCAAACCTTACCTTCACAATATATCTTAGCGGATTTGTATTATGAAAGAGGACAAGGGGCAAACGCAGTTCAAACGCTTGCCCAAATTCCTACCTTATACAAACTGAATGAGGAGGACTCCGTAGAACATGAAAACTATGTAGATTTGATGAACTTTAGATTGGCAATTAGAGAATCGAATCGAAACCTTAGCCAATTGACAGAGGCAGAAAAAACAAGCCTTATCGCAATTCGAGATGCTTCGGACAAAATGTCGGGCGTACTTGCAAGCAATACTTTGTGTTTCCATTATGGCATTTGCAAAGATTATCCTGCTGTATTGCCACAAACAGTTGCTCCTCGCAAGGCTGCACCTGCTATTTCGCAACTCCTTGTAGGCTTAATTTCGCTGAAAGCATACCCGAATCCTGCTCAAGACTTCGTAACTTTCGATTATGAGTTGATGAGTGACATTACAGATGCTTATATTGAAATTAGCGATATTAGCGGGAAAATTGTAAGCATTTTGCCTTGCAAAGAAGCCAAAATGCAGCTTTTGTGGAATACACAAAACATAAGTGCAGGCATATACCTCTATGCTTGCAAGCGAGGCAGTTCAACCTTAGCCGTAGGCAAAATTGCCATTCAACATTAATTTCACACAAAAGTGAAGGTAGCTTTTCCCTGACAAGGGGAAGGGCTGCTTTCGCTTTTTTATTGCGCAAAAATCATGAAAACATATATTTTTCTGCTTATATTAAGTGTAGGATTCTCTGCTTTAGGGCAGCCTACTACTTTCAATCAAAAATACGGGTTCGGCTATCCAGCTGCTATCATTCAAGGCATTGTAGGAAATGGGGATTCTATCATTATTTCGGGCTTTGTTGCCGCACCTTTTCATCCTTACCCTAATCGTAGCTTTATTGGGGTTGTAAAACAAAATGGAGACATGGAATATTTCCAGATATTAGATACTACAGATAAAGATTATTGGATATATCCTGCCTCATTGACAAAATCTAATTTCAGCAAATATTATTTTACAAGTGGGGTATATCTTGAAAAATATGCGGCAAATTTGGGCTATGCAAGGGCTTTTCTTTGGAAATTGGATGAAAACCTTGATACTGTTTACACAAAACATTATTTTCCTATGATTCCTACTGACGAGTTAATGGTTGAGAATCATGTAGAATATAGTCCTGATACACTTGCTTTGCTTTGCACTTTATGGAAGTATGACAGTCAAGGCAATTTTTATGATGGAGATTTGATATTGATTCTCACAGATAGCTTAGGAAATGAGTTGAAAAGGGTACAATATGGAGAAGCTAATTATAGAAATGATGCAATTTCATTAGTTCGTTGTGATAATGGTTTTTTGGTAGCAGGGTGGAAGCTAAGACGATTTAATGATAACGGGCTTTGGAAAGAGGAACGGCAACCCAATATTTTATTATTTAACACTAATGGCGATATAATAAAATCATACAATACACCTTCATTAGATTATAGAATAAGCCGTTGGGCAATACCAACATCTGATAACGCATATGTATTTTGTGGCGCAAAAGTCTATAATGTACATAACCCAACAAGTGCGCCTAACCAAACAGAAGAATTGTATAAGGGCTATATAGCAAAATTAAATTCCAATTTCTATAAGGTGTGGGGGCTGTCTTTTGGAGATTCTACGTATGTAAGCGGATTTAGTAAAATCATAGAAGCCCATAATGGGGACTATATAGCTGTAGGTAGAGATGGGATAACTTATGAAACAGTAGGGATTGATACTACGATAGTAGATAGCTTTATGACTGTAGGTTGGATAATACGGGTTTCTCCTTCAGGGCAAAAAATATGGGAGAGAAGGCATAAGGTAGTGTATGGAAGCAGTTGTACCAATTTGCTGGGAGATATATACGAACAAGCAGACGGCAGCCTTGTTATGTCAGGTGTAGCTTATGATGATGTGCCTTCTCCTATTACTACGTATGCTTGGCTCATCAAAACTGACTCCTTTGGCTGCCTTGTCCCCGGCTGCCAAACGGTAGGCATAGCTCCCTCTACCCACATAGCCGACCATATAAAACTCTATCCGAACCCTGCGCAAAGTGAGCTATATCTATATTTTCATACCGAAAAGCAGCCCACAGGCACAAGTTTTCGTATATGGGATATGCAAGGGCAAGAAATGATAGCCAACACGCCGCTTCTCAACAGCGCTACGCATATCTTGCGTGTGCAGGATTGGGCAAAAGGCTTGTATTTTGTAGAGATAAGGGACAAAGAGGGGAATGTTTACACCGAAAAATTTGTCAAAGAATGAAAACGATTATATTTTTGTTGCTTGCCTTAGTGCAAAGTGTCGCACAGGCAGGGCTTGCAAGGACTACGCTCAATGCCTACACACAGGGCGGGAAGTCCTTGCAAACGGGCGTATATTTATATACCTGCAAACAAGGCTCAAACAATTTAGCCGTAGGCAAACTTAGCGTTCAACATTAACTTTTATTGTAAGAGGTATGCTTATCTTTCGGGATAAGTGTGCCTCTTTTTATGCTTATTTATCTCATGAAAAAATATATAACACTTTTATTTACAATACTTTGTGTATTAAATATCGTTTATACACAGACATTATTTAACAAAAAATACGACTTTGGTTATCCTGCGGCTATCATTCAAGGGATTGTAGGCAGTAGCGATTCTATCATTATTTCAGGTTTCGTAGGAGATTATATAGCTC
>JAYUZN010000319.1:0-5084 GCA_043751755.1 Bacteroidota bacterium
CACAGGCGTTGCAGGAATGGCATTAGCCGTTACAGATACAGCAGTAGCAGTTTTGGCACAACCTGTGCTTGTGTTAGTTACTTTTAAGGTATAACTTCCTGTAGTATTTGCCAAATAAGAAGCATTTGTAGCTCCTACAATATTAACCGTAGCTTTTTTCCATTGATAGCCTAAACCTGCACCTGTATTGCCATTCAAAGTTACGTTGTTGCCCAAGCAAAAAGTAGTAGCTCCGCCAGCCGTAATCGTAGCAGTAGGCAAAGGATTGACAGTGATAGCCGTAGCAATAGAAGTACAAGCTCCCGCTTTAACGGTATAACTACCTGCCAATAAAGTTGCATAGGTAAGATTAGTAGCCCCAGCCAAAACTGCTCCATTGTTGTACCATTGATAAGGCGCGCCCGCAGAAGAAGTAAGCAAAACACTTACGCCTGTACAAACCGTTGTAGCATTTGCGGTAATGGTAGGCAATGCTTGGGTAGAAACCCCGATAGAACTTGAAAAAACAGAACAACCTGTTTTCGTAGCTTTGGCATAATAGCTACCGCTTGTCGTAGCACTGTATGTGCTTGCTACTGCTCCTGCAATGATTTGTCCGTTTTTGTACCATTCATACGTAGCAGATACAATGGTAGTTGCTGTTAAAGTTACGGGCGTTGCACCGCAAATAACGCCACCATTAGTTACAGTTACTACTAAGGATAAAGCTGTAGCCGTTACGGTAGAAGCAGCAGAAGTAGCTGCACAAGCTGTTGCACTATTTGTTACTTCTACAGTGTATGAACCGCCTGTGGTAGCATTGTAGCTGCTGGCAGTTGCAGCAGGAATAACAGAGCCACCTTGATACCAAACATAGTTTAGACCTGCTCCTGTTGGGGCAGAAAGCGTAGTAGAAGCTCCATTGCAAAGCGTTAAAGTACCTGTGATGGTAGCCGTTGGATTAGCGTTTGCAGTGATAGTAGTAGCAGATGACGTTCCTACACAACCTGCTTTGGTTACTTTTACGGCATATACACCCGAAGTAGTAGCATTGTAATAAGCGGTAGTAGCTCCTGCAACATTTACGCCATTGTTTAACCATTGATAGCTAACACCAGGGGTTGTGCTGCTACCAGTTAATAATGCCGAATTGCCTGTGCAGAAAGTAGTAGCACCATTTACGGCTACAGAAGCAGCAGGTCCGGGAGTTACGGTTATTACAACTGCCGCAGAAGTAGCTACGCAGCCTCTTGTGTTCGTAACCGTTACAGAATAGCTACCAGAAGTGCTTACTACGATACTTTGTGTGGTTGCGCCATTTGACCAAAGGTAAGAAGTCATGCTTGCAGGAGCTGTGAGGGTTTTGGTCAAGCCATTGCAAAAAGTAGTAGCTCCAGAATAAGTGATAACGGGAGTAGCTAAGTAGGTGATAGGTCCTGTGGTATAGGCTTGTGCTTGTGGGTTAAACTCTGTCCAGCAAGTTGTCCAGTTTGTTGTGCCAAATGCGCCTCTGTAGTTTACAGGGGTAAAGAAAGGGTCTTGCAAATTAGCTGCGGTAAAGTCCGCACCTGTAAGCATCGGAGAATTGCCTTGTGGCAAGAAATTAGGGGCAGTATAATTGTAAGGATTGGTTGCCAATACATCAGTAGGATTAGGATAGGTTGTGTTGCTATTTGCATTAAACCAACTTCCCATACCAAAACTCAAAGCAGAGGAATCCAAGTTTCCAGTCATACCTGCAAAGATATTGTTTTTGAATTGAAGATTGCCATTAGAAACGTTTGTACCTGTAGCAGAACCTTCAATTTTTAAGCCCGTAACCCAACCCGTAAATACTGTATTGTAAATATCTTGTTGTGTACTTCTACGTAAATGCGCACCTCTTCTATAGTTTGCATTGAAGGTAGTAGTGTTTGTTATTTTGGGACCAAAAAGGCTCATATTACAAAAAGAAGCATTGGTATTAGGAATATTAGTAGTTCCCGTTGCATCATTGTCTGATTCAAAGCCATTTGAGCCAGAAACATCTGCTACCGAAGAGTCTCTTAATGAAACCCCAAATTGTACCTTTCCACTAAACCCATAATCCGTATCAAAATCATCATCTAAGCCTCTATAAGCCACAAGATATTTTGCATTTACAGCTCCGCCAAACCACTCAAAAGAATCATCTCCGCCATGACTTACTTGTATATGGTCAATCGTAGTACCTGTTCCTAAGCCGCCCATCGTCAATCCGTTTGTTTCGTTGTTGGGTTGGTAAGCAATGCCCGCATATTCGATACGGCAATATTGCATAGTACCAGAGTTGTCTGCGGCATTGTTTCCGCCATACAAACCCAACACAGGGTCGATGCCGCCTTCTGCAAGCCTTGAGCCAGCAGGGTCATTGATAGGTGCATTTCCTAATATCAAAATGCCCCCCCAGTCAGAAGCATTTCTACTTCCAGAGGGTTGATTTGAGGTAAATACAATGGGCTGATATTGTGTACCAACTGCCATGATTTTCGCACCTCTTGTGATAACCAAAGACGAGGATATGCCTTTGATAAGCGTTCCTGCTTGAATGGTCAAGATGGCATTGTTGGTTACATACCTAAAGCCGCCTGACAATACATAGACATTGTTGTTTGTCCAAGTGGTGTTGGCAGTGATATTTGCACTAACCGTAATGGTAGCTGCTTTACTGTTTACATACATAAACATTACAAAGCATAAAAGCATAAAAATCTTTTTCATACGAAAAATTAAGTTGTTTTTGGTTATTCAAAACTTGATGCAAAACAACGCTTCGTAGGTTAGGAGATTGTCATACCTTTGTTATTTTATGTTTATGAAAAATATAGAATATCGAAGGAATAGGGGTTTTGTTTTAAAGGAATGTTAAGGCTTTGATAACAACATATCTGGATTTTTGGGGTTTTGGTCATTTCTGGGTCTCATTCTTGTGTTAGGAATGGGCTGCTATTTGCAAGGTGTACCTATTTACGCCTGCGTCATACCCTTCTACGCAAATACATTGTTGTCGGAAATAGTATCTTCCTCTTTCGATTCGCCATCTATAATATTTTCTTTTTCTGCTAAAACAATTTTTTCAATGTCTTGCACTTCAATTACTTCGTCTTCCAATTGCGCTTTGATTTTTTCGTAGTGAGACAAGGTAAACAGGAATTTTACCATTTTTTCATTTATTTTTTCTTCATTATTGACGACTTCCACTTGTTTTTCGACAAATTTGTTGAGAAATTTGAATGTTTTAATGATGATTTCTTTCTCATCTTTTTCATATATTTTGATTATATATTTATTTACCTTTACTTTTTCGCCAAATTTTGCCTTTACATATTTGGTAAAAGCAACCTTAAACAAGGCTAATAAATGATACAAATTCGTCTTAAAAGTATCTGGGTATGAAAAAGGCGTAATATTATCAATGGTATCAAAAACATAAAAGGCACAAAGCATATCCTCAAAAGAGGTTTTGCTATTAAAAATCTTCTCATAAAGCCCTTCTTTATGCTCTCTATGAGAGATAAAATTCAAATCTTTATTTGCCCGCCCTTTTTGTCTATAGTTTTTCAAGACACTTACGGGGTCTTGCAAATGAAAGGCTAAATAAACATTAGCAAATACAGAATTAGGCACTTTTTTTACAGTTGAAGGGGTTTCTCGGAATTCATCACGCCTTTTTTCATACCAAATTTTCGTTTGATAGGAGCTATTTTGAAGCATAATCTGAATATCATCATTTGCACAAAAATCTCTATCATTTACGGGATTTTGAGAATTAGTAAACCTTGTTACATTTAAGTCAAAATCTTGCCCGCCCGATTTTAACAAGCGCAAAGTTACTAATGCCTCATTATCCATTTGAATACGTTTTATAGGAGAGGCATTTTTATATGCCCTATAAATCGAATATACCGTTTGCGCCCCATTTATAATTTGGAGTCCTGTGAGATTTATCCTTACCGCTTGTTTTCCGATAGTAGGCAATAGATAAGTAATGGCAGTAATTCCATTGTTATAATACCAAAAATAGGCAGGATTTTCCGTTGCTGTCTTTTCAATTTGTTCATTAAATTGAGATTGCAATAGCGGATTTCTTACATTTTTGTAAAATAAGGCAAAACCATATTTTTCAAATAAATCATAAATACTTTTTGGACGTAGGAGAAACATATATGCTTCAAATGGTTTTTCAATTTTAATGAAATTCCCATTTTTCTGGCTTATTTCTAAGGTAACAGGGCTTTCCTCTGGGTTTTGATAGTTTTCAAGCGGGTTTATAGGTTCTATTTTTTTATATTTTCTATCTATAAAATCTGCTTTTATTCTATTGATGTCAATAACTTCAAACTTCGTTTTCTCATCATTATTTTTAAATCCACTTATATTATCATCTGCTCCCCCTCTGTATTGCGAAAGGCTCAAAAAGATAAACTTTACCTCTCCATTCGCTTTAAGATGCGTATCTAATTCCGCCAATTTTTGGGCTAATTTGCTATTCACATGTTGCTTTTCCCCTCGCAAAATGGTCTCAAAGTCATTAAGTGCCTTTAATATCTCATCTTTACTCGTTTCTTTTTCCGAATTTTCCGCATTATTCCATTTAGACTGAACCACATAGAAGACTTTATTCCCCTGATTATCTATGCTATCAAAGACTATATCGCAAGAACTATCATTATCCCCATCTGTGATAAAGTTCGTGTAGTTTGATATTCTCCCATAAAACTCAAGAAACCATATCAAAAGTGCGTAAGACTTTTGATTATTTACAGCACTTTTATGTTTTTTTAGGAACATATCACCTTTATATTTTTCTAAAAGAAGGTTAAGTTCATTATCAACGACGTTATAAAAATCTTTTGTTACCATACTGTTAATTAAAATTAATTAAATTTGGCACAAAGCTAATTATTAAGTTTTGATTATCCTGTTTTATTTTCCGACAAAAAAAACGGGACGATAAAAGCAACTTTTACTGCTGAAACGAATGAATCATTACTTTGAAAAACCTATTTTATTACCCCGAATTTTCACGAATTTGGGCTGTTAATTCGTGAAAATTCGTGTAATTCGTGGCTTATTGCGTTGTTAAA
>JAYUZN010000320.1:0-2618 GCA_043751755.1 Bacteroidota bacterium
TTTTACTTTGTCATATACCTGCAAAAACTCTTTGGTTTCGTGGTTTGAAGGAGTTACATTCCAATTAAAATCGTTTTGATAAAAAATTTCTTGAATGGCATTGTAGGGAACAAAGGCTATTTTTTCGGCATCAAAAGCCCCCAAAAAGGCTGGAGGCAGCTGTTTGTCAAAGGTGCGTGCCTTGCCAATGGTCAAAATTAGCTGAACAATCGATTTATAGAGGTCAGAACTGCCTTTTTTTGCCTCCGCCCAAAGTAGGGATTCGGTTTCAAGGAATAAGTCTTGTTGTGGATTGTGAGAAGACGCAGCTACGCAAAAATCAATGTTTCCCACGATTTTGGTGCAGTCAAAGGCTGCAAAATAGGCTTGTGCAACCTTGTTTTTGAGTTCTTCTTCTCTGATGTTGGAATAGGTCATGATGTTATAACTATTTGTATTTCGCGCAGATTTTCGCAGATTTAACCGCAGATTTTCGCAAATTATCATTATCTGCGTTAAATCTGCGTCCCTATCTGCGAAAATCTGCGTGAAAATGCGAGATATTTAAGGCTGTGTAGCCTCCGCGCTCCATTCCCCTTCCCATTTCGCTACGACCACCGTTGCGAGGCAGTTTCCAATTATATTGACGGCAGTGCGTGCCATATCCATCAACTCATCTATGCCCAAAATGAGGTAAATAGGCCATTCGGGCAAGCCATAAGAGGAGGCTGTAGCAAACAAAATGACCAAAGATGCGCGTGGAACAGCGGCTACCCCTTTGCTTGTCAGCATCAAAGACAACATCATGACCAATTGTTGTTCAAAAGAAAGGGGGATATTGGCGGCTTGTGCGACAAAAATCGTGGCAAGCGACAGATATAACGTTGTGCCGTCGAGGTTGAACGTGTAGCCTGTGGGCAATACAAAAGAGATGATTCTGCGGGGAATCCCAAATTCCGCCAATTTTTCCATCGCTTTTGGCAAGGCAGAATCGCTGCTTGTAGTGGCAAAGGCAATGCTTACAGGTTCTGAAATGGCTTTTATGAATTTGAGAATGGGCAATTTTATATATAAAGCGATGGGCAATAATATTAATAATAAAAAAATACTCAAAGCGGCATAAAGGGTAAGCAGTAATTTGCCCAAATTGAGCAAAACCTCTATGCCCATATGCGCCACAGTAACGGCAATCGCTGCACCTACGCCAATTGGGGCATAATACATGATGAGATTCGTGAATTTGAACATGATTTCGGAGAGGCTTTCCATGAATTGCAAAACAGGAGTCCTTTTTTCGGTAGGTAACATTGCCATTCCTATCGCAAATAACACGCTAAAAATAACGATTTGCAACACTTTTCCTTCTGCAATAGATTTTGCTAAGTTTTCGGGAAAAATATCCAAAATCATGGTAGTATGGTCTTTTTGCTTTTCTGCATTTTCTTTCATCACCTCTACGGCTTTCTTTTGACTGGCAGAAAGCTCCTCTACAGGCTGTTTGATACCCGCCCCTGCTTGCGAGAAATTGATAGCTCCCAACCCAATAAAGAGTGCCAAAGTGGTAACAATTTCAAAATATAACAAAGCTTTCCAGCCCATTCTGCCTACTTGTTTGATGTTGGCATGTCCTGCAATGCCTACAATGAGGGTCGAAATCAAGAGAGGGGCTACAATCGTTTTTATCAATTTGATGAAGATTTTGCTTAATACTTGCAAATTTAACGCAAAATCCGGGTGGTCATTTCCCAAGGCTACGCCAATTATCATGCTCACAAAAATCCACGTGGTAAGGGTTTGTTTATGTATAGCATACGCAAATAACATTCCGCAGATTATCCAATGAAAGGCATTTTGTACCTCTATCGGGATATTTGCTAAGGCAAAATGTTGAATTGCAACGCCTATTGCGGTTGCTATGCCCAATCCGATGGCGACAAGGGGCTTTGTAGCTGTAGGCAATATGCGAAAAAGGGCTGCACTTGCCAATAACATCGAAATATGCCCGAATATGGTGGTGCTTTCTGCCGAAACACCGTAGATGAGGGCGAAAAGGGCAGTGAGGAAAACTGCAATATAGGCAGCTATAGAAACTGGATGCTTCATGGATAATTGATAAAAATGGTCATAAATTAGGTATCTTGTGGTTTCACGCAGATTTTCGCAGATGAGAGCAGATAAACGCAGATAAGCATTTTCATCTGCGAAATCCGCTTTCATTTGCGTTTATCTGCGTGAACTTAAACCCCAAAAGCGGCTGCGAAGTCGTCCCAATCCGAATAGGCTGCGGCGAAATAGGCTTCAAATTCACTTTCGCTCATTCTTTGCGACTCGAATTGTGCTGCGCCATTGCTCCAATATTTTCGGTCAAACATGATTTTGCCGCTGTCCAAGTCGTAGCTAAGTTGAAGCCCTCCATAATCGGCATAGGAGGTTTGAAGGGAGTTGCCATTTTTGAGTAAGTCAATGGCTTGTTGTGTTTCGGTGTTTGTCATATTAAAATGTGTATTTGTTCTCGGCTCGCAGATTTTCGCAGATGAGAGCAGATAAACGCAGATAAGCATTTTCATCTGCGAAATCCGCTCTCATCTGCGTTTATCTGCGTGAAATAAAGCTTATTTTACCACAAAAACTTTCTTTTT
>JAYUZN010000321.1:0-10877 GCA_043751755.1 Bacteroidota bacterium
TAGATACTTTTTATTCTTCTATCCACCAAATATGTGTACGTTCTGTGAATTTATTTGGGTTTTCGTTGGTGGGTGTTGGTAGTAAAAAGTCGTCATTTTCAGGTTTTCATCAGGTAGTTTATACAGATGCGGATAAATTACGGATTGATGAAACAAAAGCCAAAAAAGCGGCAGCCAAAGGGCGGAAAAAAGGTCAAAAGAATGCGCCCAAAGACAGCAAGACAGAACATGACAAGACATATTGAATTGGGAACTTATTTACTATTCATTCCTAAGATTATAGCAAAAACAAGATACAATCAAATGTTAAGTAAAAAATTTCAGCTACAAAAGTAAGGAATAAAAATGGAATGCCCAATTTCAGCTAACATAAATTTTTTTGCCCCATTTGTGGGGACACAAATGGGGCAAAACCTATTTAGCCTGACTGCTTCTGTCCTCGCAAGGGCTGTTAATTCGTGTTAATTCGTGTAATTCGTGGCAAAATGCGTTAATTAAATAAACGCTTAGTTTTTCACCACCTTTTCTGTTTGCAAAACCTGTCCTTTCTCATCTTTTATATACAAAAAATACGTTTCTTGCGCGAGGCTATTTATCCTCAAATCTAAGGAATGATTGCCGTCTCCCGTCAAAACTAACTGCCCCAAAGCATTATAGATTTCTACAGAAAAAGGCACATTTTTGGCAGAAACAATGTTCAATATATCTCCCACAGGATTGGGGAAAACCTGAAAAGGCGCGGCAGAAACCGCTTCTGCAATGGCATTGCTTGCCGTTCTCAAACGAGAAATGCTGCCATTTTTGCCTACTGCAAAGCCCTGTCCATTTTTGATTTCTATTGCCAAAAAATCTCCAGAAGCATCTAATAACCAAGTAGTTCCACCATTATTGGTCTTATAAATATCCCCATCTGCCGTTACGACATAGCCAATATTATTGTCCCAAAAAGCCACTTTTCTGGACACAAAAGGCAAATTGGAACTCTGCCAAGTAATGCCTCCATCAGTCGTTTTGAGCAAATGCGAACCTGCCGTTACGTAGCCGATATTTTGCGAAGGAAAATGAATGTCCGTTATACTGTCATTTGAAAAAACCTGTTTTGTCCAAGTAAGTCCGCCGTCTGTCGTTTTATGGATATAGGCAAAAGTGGCAGAACTTATGACATTTCCCAAAGAATCATAGCTCACATTGACACTATCCGAAATGACATAACCTTCCATTTCATTCCAAAAAAACAGGTCTGGAAACGATTGATTGCTGGTAAAATGGCTGACATTTGTCCAAGTTGCGCCATTATCTGCAGTTTTATACTGTTCTGCCCCCCAATTTCCGCCCAAAATATAGCCCTTATCTGCTTGCCAAAAGTAGGCTGCAGAGTAGCCCATTCCCACCGATATCGGCGCACTCCACACCGATTGCGTATTGAATCCGTCCCAAGTCGTGCCTTTATTGGTCGTTTTCGCAACCGTAGCCGCAATGCCACAAGAGGGCATTCCCCCTGAAATGAAGCCTACAGAATCATTGAGAAAGAACACATCTTTGGCAAAAATACCCGCTATTTCCATCGAATCCCAGGTATTTCCATTGTCAAAAGAGCGGAGCAAAATGTCGTTATATACCCAATTGTTGTCGCCATAAAAGGCGGAAGTAATGGCATAAACGGTTTGATTAGGCGCAATCGCCACATCATGCAGGTTTTTGCTCGTGCCAGAAACCAAGTGAGTCCAGCTTTGAGCCGTTGCAGTAAGAAAAGAGAGCAAGAACAAAACGGTGAAATGAATTTTTGACATGATTGTATGAATTTCGTGCAGATTTCACGCAGATTTTCGCAGATGACATGCTTTTATTTTTGACAAGATTGACAAGATAAACAAGATAGAAGATTAGATAGATTTCATTTCTCATTTTTCAGCGCGCAGATTTTCGCAGATGACATGCTTTTATTTTTGACAAGATTGACAAGATAAACAAGATAGAAGATTAGACAGATTTCATTTCTCATTTTTCAGCGCGCAGATTTTCACAGATGAAAGCAGATTTTCGCAGATGAAATAATGTATATTATCGTTGGGCAGTTTAGAAAACCGCACAACTATTTCAGCAGCTTGCCTGTGCTAACTAAGCCTTCATTTTGCCATAATTGATAAAAATATAGATTGTTAGGGTAAGCCGATATATCTATAAGTATTTCATTATTAAGGGTTTCGCTTAGTATTTTTTCCCCTAACACATTAAAAATACGCAATTCATACTTTTTTGCTTCGCCTCCTGCTGCTATTTGAAAGTGAAATTGCCCACTTTCCGAAGGATTTGGGTAAATAGAGACTTCTTTCCCTGAAAAATAAGGATTAGAAACGCCTGTTGTACCGCCGCCGTTTGTGGTTTTCAGCACAGTACCACTCTCTCCTACCACATATCCTGTATTTATATCAGTGAAAAACACCTTATTCAAGGTTTGTGTTGTGCCAGAAGGCTGCGTATTCCAACTTATGCCGCCATCAGTCGTCTTTGTGATGTTGCCATTTCGCCCTACTGCATAGCAAGTATTGGCATCTGTGCAATGAATATCGAGAAATAAAGAAGACATATTCGCTGTATAAATGCTCGTCCAATTGTCGCCGCCATCTATAGTTTTGAGGATTTCTGCTTCGTGAATCGTAGCAGATTTTTGGCTGGTGCAATAGCCGATTTGGGCAGTAGGGAAATCTACAGCATAAATCTCCCACGTTTGCCCAGGCACATTTACCCAAGTCCAAGTGTTGCCTCTGTCTGTGGTTTTTGCCATTGCTGCCCAATAAGCGTAGCCCGCAATGATGCCCGTAGAATCATTGACAAAGGCAATATCTGTAGGCATGTAGGGAAAAGATTGGACTTCAGGAAACTGCGAAAACCAGGAATCTCCGCCATTTATCGTTTTGTAGCCGGGTGCATAACCTGTCAAATTGTCTGTAAAAGAGACATTTGGGAAACCTCGAAAAGGACCATTGCAATTCGGAGAGTACTGTTTTGCCCAAGTATTTCCGCCATCTGTACTTTTGAAAAGGCTGTCTGTACTGTGAGGAATCGCAAGTGCTGTGCCTGAAGGGAGGAAGCAAATCGTGGAAAAACCTTTGTCATGATGGGCGACATTATACCAATTTGTTCCTGCGTCATCGGACTTCCAGATGCTGCCCAAACTCATTTGAGAAGAAGACTCCTGCCCCACTAAGAGCAAATCCCCCGTAGCGTTTTGGCTAATTTGCGTGAAATGGAGGGTTGTCCCCGAATTGAGGGCTGTCCATTGGGCAGATAAGTGACTGAAAATGAGCAAGAAAATAACGAATAATGTGAGATTACGCATGATGTTTTATTTTTATAATACAAAGGTACAAACAAAAAAAACAATCTCTGCTGCACTTTTTCGCACTTTAATAGGACAAATTACCCTTCTTTATTCATTTCTACACGATAAGCATTGGGGCTGTAGCCTGTTTTTTTTTTGAAAAAACGAATAAAATACGAAGGGTCATTGAAATTGAGGTCAAAAGCGATTTCCTTGACCGTATCCGAAGTATAAACCAATTTCCGTTTTGCTGCCTGTATCAGCCGTTCTTGAATGAGCTGACTCGCCGACATTCCACAGGCTTGTTTGCACAGCAAATTCAAATGCGGCTCGCTCATACACAACTTATCCGCATATTCCTGCAAAAGCCAATGCTCCAAATGATGTTTTTCTACCCACTCCAAAAACTGCTGAATGACTGCGCTTTTATGCGAATGTCCCTCTTTTGCTTCATGTTGATAGAGCTGTTGAGATTGCAGTAAAATCAAGGATAAATAACTCCGAATCCAGTCCCATTTATCAGCCGTATTCCTTTGCCAAGCCGATTTTATTTCCATAAGCCACGTTTTTATGTGGGCATATTCTGTAGCAGAAGGAGTCAGAATCGGGTAGTTATTTTGATGCTGAAACAAGCTCATTTGTGCCAAAAGCTGGCTTTCTTGCGGAAAAAATGCGGCAGAAAACAGCAAACTAAAGCCTGAATAAGGCAAATTCATGTCTATTTTATGCACTTTTCCTACAGGCAAAAAGTGAATTGCAGGAGCCTGCACGCTATATGGCACAAAATCTATTTCATGTGTGCCTTCTCCTTCGTCAAAAAAAACGACCTCATAATATTGGTGTCTGTGCGGAAAAGAAGCATCATACGTATTTTCTGTTTTGTGCCACTCCAAAAAGTCAAAAAAAGATTTTTCTCCTGTGGGCGAAATCGGGTATATTGGGATTGTGTCGTTGCTAAGTCTCATGTTTTTTGGATTTAATGATTTCCGTAGCTACCATTTTCTAAATGGTAGTGAACATAAAACGACTTATAGAGTTGAAAAGTGTGGGATAAATAGCAGAAAAGATAGGACAAAATGAATATACCTACTGCCATTTAGAAAATGGCAACTACGGGATATGCACGCTCCAACGCCGCCAAATGCTTTTCAAGCTCTTGCACTTGCTCGCTATCTGCATGAGAATAGGCGATAAAAATGTCTATGTTTTGCATATCGTTATTATTTAGGTTACCACAGATTAAGGAACACGAAAAGAATAAAATCCTAATTTACCACTAAGGCACAAAGGAAACTAAGAAAGAAAAAGTGTGGCTTAGATCTCTTCTTTTACGATATTGCTTCGTGATTCTTAGTGCCTTAGTGGTGAGAAAAAGGTCAAGTTATTTAATTTTCGTTCCTAACACAGATTACTGATTTCTTTATCTGTGAAAATCTGTGTTAATCTGTGGTGATTAAGCCCAACCGCCCAATAGGATACAAATTGTGCGTAGGCTCATAATACAGCGAATGTTTATACACCCACTCCAACTGCGCGTCGCCCGAAGCTGCAAAATCCTTGTCATTTTTCTTTTTCTCTTCCAATTCTTGGCGCAAAGCAGGGTTCTGTTTTAGCCATTCAGCCGCAGTATCTTCAAAAATATAGGCAGAAAAATACTCTTTTTGTTGCAAAATGCCGTCAAAACGATTCCATGCAAAATAGGAATCAGGAGCTTGAGGCTCAAGGGTTTCTATCGCAAAACGATTGGCAACTACTTTGAAATCACCTTTGTGAAAGGGCTGTTTGCGGCTTACTTTTTCTACCTGCACCTGCGAATGGAGAAAATGAGATTCGTAAGGCGTTTTCGGAGATTTGAAATCCTTTATATAATACATTTCTACCTCAAAAACCTCGTCTTTTTCCAACATAATAACTTCTACGCCATTCATTTTCAGTAGATTGACCAACTCTGTATAAGCCTGTGGCACAAGATAAAAAGCAGGTTTTTTAATTTCTAACACAGGTTTTAAGCGATTCCAATACGGAATATCTTTTTCCCAAGGCGCATTCCTATCGTAATATAAACGCGGAAAACCCGAAATTTCACTGGGTTTATACTTTGCTTCATAGCCTTTGAAGTGAAAAGTATCCTGTTGAGCCTCATCTATTTCCCACGAAATCGCTACTTTTGTTTGGGCTAAATACGCCATTTCTGCCTTTTTTCGCAATTCATATATCGTATTTTTTTCTTGAAATATAAATTGTAACACAACTTCCATAAAAGCGTAAGTGCTTTTTACTCGGTCTTCAAACGGCTTTAACATGTGCGTTTCGGGCATAAAGCCGATTGTGTTATGCAGAGCTGCATAGCCCGTAGAATAACGGGGCGTATCGTCAAAGCCAAAAATGCCCGCATCAGGCGTTTCGTCCGCCGACATCACATAAGGACACATTTCCCAGCCTTTTTCTATCATTTTTTTTTCGAGAAAAGGGTTCATTTTTTCCCGTAAATAAGTTCCCAAAACAGGCGGCAATTTGTCGGGTTGTGTGCTAATATAAGTCATAGTATATTGATAATCAGCTCCATTTGAGGTGTGATTGTCCACCAACACATCAGGCGACCATTTCCCAAATACTTGATTAAAAGACTGTGCATTTCGGCTATCGCATTTGATAAAATCCCGATTCAAATCCAAGTTTTTGGCATTTCCCCGAAACCCATACTCTTCGGGTCCTTCCTGATTCGCGCGGCTAAAACTGCCTCTATTCAAGCAACCATCTATGTTATAGACAGGAATAATAACTAATACAATGTCATTTAAGACATTTTTGCCCATTTTTTCTGCCAACACATCTCGCACAAACATCATGGTCGCATCTATGCCTTCAGGCTCGCCAGGGTGTATGGCATTGTTTATAAAAAGAATACTTTTGCCTTTTTCTCTTGCTTCTTTTGGCGTAAAAAGTCCTGATTTAGAAACAATTACAGAGGTAAAAGGCTCGCCTATATCTGTGCCTTGCGCAATGATTTCACGTTTCACATATTGCGGATACTGTTTTTCTAAGGCTTCATAAAAAGCCATAACTTGTTGATAATTAGCCGATTGTGCTTTATTTTGCTCGAAAGGAGTCATGAGTTTACTTTGAGAAAAAAGTGTGAATGGGAGGAGGAAAAATAAAAGTCGTATCATATATGTTTTGTTTATTGCCATTTAGAAAATGGCAACTACGGGTCAGATAGGGCAAATGTAATATGATTTTGTGAAATTCACAAAATATGGGAAAGAAAAAAAGGAGTAGCAAGTTGTGCAGTTTTTCAAACCGTCCCAAAAAATGTTCTATTGCTGCGTGTGGTGGTCATTGAGCTTGCCGAAATGGAAAACCGCCCCAAAAAACGCCCAAAAGCATAAGCACTTTTGGGCGTTTTGTGTAGAGAGATTGAGAAAAGAGATTAAGTTAGACGGAGGGGGTTTAGGCGTTTGAAAACTTGCTAAACACTTCGGTTAGCACCGCAATTTGGGCGGAGGGCATGGTCGTTATCATGTCTTGCGACACATTTGTGTAGAGTTTTACCAATTCTGTAAGCAGCGTTCTGCCACGCGGCGCAATGCTCACAAAGACTACGCGGCGGTCGTCTTTAGAAGGTTTGCGTTTCACAAGGCGATTGTTTTCCAATCTGTCCACAGTGCTGGTGAGCGTGCTGAATTTGAGTCCGAATAGGTCGCCCAAATCCTTCATTTTTTTTATCTCATGCGTATCCAAAAAACGCAATACCTCGATGTCCGATTCCACGATTCCATGTTCTGCAAGCAGCCCGTTTCGCTTCTCGTTCATTTTGGAAATAAACGCGCGAATGTGCCATTCCAACGTTCCTTCAATGATTATAGGCATAGTTGTCGTTATCAATTGTTGTTCCATGTGTTCAGTTTGTTGTGTAATAAAGTAAATAAATAGATGATTAAAAATAATTGTTCGAGGAGATAAAACAAAAACTGTGCAATTATTTTTAGATAAATATTTTTGTTTAGAATAATATTTTTCAGGGTAATAGTTTACTTATTTATACAGCTATTTTTGCGAAAATAACGCAGAAATGAACTTATTTTTAAGATAAAAATTAATCATAGCAGCAAATTATATCTTTATTTAAATAGCTAATAATAAATGAATTAAGATACTTTTAAAGCAAAAAATTAATTTTTATTCATAGAAGTTTATTTTTTTGGAAATAATATTTTTTTTGGAAATTTATATCAGAATAATAAACAAAGTGTATATTTTTGAAAACAGTAGAATGTCTTGTAAATGTACAATTTTGACTACAATTTTTGTTTTGGGAAAAAAATTACCTTTTTGGGAATTGCGGTTCACGCAGATTTGCGCAGATGGGGACGCAGATTTAACGCAGATTTAACGCATCTGCGAAAATCTGCGGTTAAATTTGCGAAAATCTGCGTGAAATATAATAAGCCCTAACAATTCCTTAACATTGGCTTCCCCCTCACTTAATAGCAAAATAGGAGCTTTGTACCAAATTTAATATAATATGACACAACGATTATTTTTGTTAAGCATTTGCTTGTTTATCAGCTATTTAGTACAGGCACAAATGGGAGCTGTACAAGGAAAAGTAAGCGATAAAGCCGCAAAAACGCCTATACCTGAAGCTGCAGTTCAACTCATAGGAACAGATTTGGGGATATATACAGATGCAGAAGGGAATTTTTTGCTTGAAAATGTGCCTCCAGGAACCTATAAATTGCTCACGACTTTTGTCTCTTACAAAGAAGATACCACCGAAATTGTCGTAAAAGCGGGCGAAACCTTGACAAAAGAGGTGGCTTTGTCGCTGAGTTTTACGAATACAGTAACGATTGTGGGAACGGTGCAAAAGCAAAGTTCTGGGGCGATTATTTTGGCGCAAAAACAGGCTGTTACCATTATGACGGGCATTTCTTTGGACGAAATCAAAAAAACGCCTGATAGAAATACGAGTGATGTGCTAAAACGCTTGTCGGGGGTTTCGGTGCAAGATAATAAATTTGTGGTTATTCGTGGGCTTTCGGACAGGTATAATGCCGTAACTTTGAACGGTTTACCGCTTTCTTCTACCGAACCTGATAGACGTGCTTTTTCTTTTGACTTGTTTCCTGCTTCTTTGTTAGACAATTTAACTATCAATAAAACGGCTGTTCCTAACATTACAGGAGAGTTTGCAGGAGGTGTTATAAATCTTAATACAAAGGAAATTCCTGAAGAACCTTTTGTGTCTCTTTCGGTTTCTGGCGGTGGCAATTCTCAATCTACCTTCAAAAATTACCTTTTCTACAAAGGCGGAAAATGGGACAATTTGGGCATAAATGACAACACTCGTAACTTGCCCGCAAATTTGCCAAGTACAGATTCTATGAAAATTTTGTTGTCAGGTTCGGCAGAAAGTAGGTATATAACAAGCCGTATTTTGCCCAATACTTGGGGCTTTTCTTCGTACAAAAACATGCTTCCTACGCAAAATTACCAACTCTCGGCAGGCAAAGAATTCAAAATAGGCGAACATTCTTTGGGCGTAATTGGCGCATTGAATTATAGCAATCAATGGCGGACTACGCAATTTGTGCGTCAAGATTTTGACATTGATACTACGAGACGTTTTTATTATAGCGACCAACAATATCGCCAAAATGTGAACTTGGGTGGCATTGCAAATGTGGCGTGGAAGTTCGGAAAAGGAAATAAAATTTACACAAATAACTTGGTAACGGCGAGTGGAGATGACCGTTTTGTAGAGAGAAATGGGGTAGATTATGCCAATGAAAGGTATGAAAAATCGAATTTGGCGTTTTATACGGCTTATGCCTTGCGCACACACCAACTTTTGGGGGAACACACCAGCAAAACAGGCGGCTTAAAAATAAAATGGGGAACAGGTTATAACGTAGTGAATCGGGTTACGCCTGATATGAGACGTATGTTTTATATAAAAAATCTTGTGCCACAGGGCGACAAAAATGACAGCGTTTTCAAGGCTTTTGTGCCGTATTTTGCTACGCCTTCTTATTCAGGCAGGTTCTATTCTGTCCAAAAAGAGGTAGCTATTTCAGGGAATTTGGATATTTCCTTAGATTATAAATTCCTCAAACAGGTAGAAAATAAATTCCGTTTTGGGGCAGCTGTGCAGCAAAAACATAAGTCTTTTGATGCGCGCGTGTTTGGCTATCGGATTCCAAATGCAGGGACGCATAACAATGACTTAGAATATCTGCCACAAGATTCCATTTTTGCCCCTTCAAATATGTCAAAACAAGGCTTTTCTTTGCAAGAAATCACCTCAAAATCAGATTCTTATACGGCTTTTGGCAATACTTATTCGGGCTATGTCATGGCAGAACAAAAAGTAACCAAACATTTTAGGGCTATTTTGGGCGCGCGACTTGAATCATATCGTCAAGTCCTCAATAGCCAGACTTTTGGAGGAGATACGATTCGGGTGGACACGACCATCACCAATATTCTGCCTTCCGTCAATTTAGTCTATGCGTTGAACGAAAAATCAAACCTCCGTCTTTCTGCCTCACAGACCGTAAGCCGTCCTATTTTTAGAGAGTTGTCACCCTTTGCGTTTTTTGATTTTGAATTAAATGCTGCCATTCAAGGAAATGATACCCTGACTTCTACCAAAATAACGAATGTAGATGCCCGTTATGAGTGGTTTCCGGGGCTAAACCAGCTTTTTGCAGTTACTTTATTTTACAAAGATTTCCAAAAACCGATTGAGCAAATCACCGACAAAGGCAGTACTACTACGTTATATACGTTTATAAATACGCCAAAGGCTACTGCGTATGGGGCAGAATTGGAATTTCGGGCAAAATGGACTTCTTTGCGCTATCTAGTGGATTGGAAACAATGGGAGAATTTCTCGATTTATGGCAATCTTGCCTATATTCAATCGCGTGTGGACCAGTCGAATATACCGGGAATCAGCCAAAAATATCGTCCCATGCAAGGGCAATCGCCTTATATAATCAATACAGGCATCAATTATACGAATTTGGAAAAAGGCACAAGTGTAACCTTGTCTTTCAATCGTATCGGCAGACGTTTGTGGAGCGTAGGCACAACAGGGGCAGCAGGAAACCGTTATTTGGAGATTTGGGAAGCTCCGCGCAGTGTGTTAGATATTCAATTTAGCCAAAAAGTTTTTAAAAATGGCGAAATCAAATTGAACATTGCAGATTTGTTGAATCAAAGACTCAATTTTTATCAAGATGTGGACGAAAATGGCAGATATAGCCAGAATAGCACAGATAAACTTATTATTGGAACTACGTTTGGGTGGAATTCTTCATTGGGATTTTCGTATAAATTTTGAGGATTTACCTGCCTCCCATTTTCCAAATGGGAGTGTTCCTAAAAAGAGGCTGTCCCAAAGGGGCAGCCTCTTTTTGCAAAATACAGTGCAAAAATTTCCCCCCTAAAAAAAAACAAAATAATGCTTGCAGGTTCAAAAAAAACCATTAACTTTGCGCTGTACTTAACCTCAAGTACACTTGTTCCACCTAATCAAAAACTATTT
>JAYUZN010000322.1:0-6335 GCA_043751755.1 Bacteroidota bacterium
CAAAAATATTTGGTAAATCCTTTTTTTAGTCGTAATTTAGCCGCATGAATATGTAGTGCCTTTAAAATAAGGCTTTTTTGAATCTTCTTAACCATTTGAGTACTAATCAACTTCCAATTTTAATGAAAAATTTTTTCTCAATTATTTTGAGTTTGCTGCTGGCATTATGGGGAAATGCGAGTTATGCGAGCCACTCTGTAGGGGCAAATATAACCTACACTTGCTTAGGGACGAATCTCTATCAGGTAAAACTCACCTTTTATAGAGATTGTTCAGGAGTTTCTCCTTCAAATCCGATGACCGTTTATTGGGCGGGTTGTGGCAATTCTGGGTCTATTTCCTTGCCACAAGTAGGGGCAGCGTTGGACGTAACCCCCGTTTGCCCTTCGCAAGCCACAAGTTGCTCTGGTGGAGGGGCGTATGGCATTCAGCAATACATCTTTCAGGCAAATCTTACGCTACCTGCGGGCTGTAACAATGTATCTTTGAGCTGGAGCGAATGTTGTAGAAATGCAGCTATCACTACCCTCACAGACCCCGATTATGAGAATATTTATGTAACTTCTATGATTAATAACACAGTTACACCTTGCAATTCCTCTCCGCAATTTACCAATATTCCTACCCCAATTATCTGCATCAATCAGCCCTATATCTTCAATCATGGAGCTGTAGACCCTGACGGAGATGTGTTGGTGTATTCTTTGGTCAATTGTTTGGAAGGAAGTGGTAACAATGTGAATTATGGCGGCGGATATAGCGGCGTAACTCCTCTGACGACTTCGGGCGGAATGACCATTAATAGCTCAAGCGGGGCGATTTCCTTTACGCCAAGCATCATACAAGTAGGCGTTATTTGTGTGCGCGTAGAGGAGTTTAGAGGCGGGGTAAAGGTGGGCGAAGTCATTCGTGACTTACAATTTAGGGTCATAAATTGCAGCAATGTATCCCCTACAGCTACTGGCGTAAATGCCACAAACAATTACACAGCTTCTGTATGTCAAGGCGGGAATTTGTGTTTTGGGATAAATATGGCTGATGCAAACGCAGGAAATTTGGTTACAGCAAATTGGAATGCAGGCATTTCAGGGGCTTCTTTTACCATAAGCAACAACAACACAGGCACTCCTACAGGTACTTTCTGCTGGACTCCTACGGCAGGAGATGTAGGCGTGCATTATTTTACGGTTTCGGTAGAAGATAATGCTTGCCCTATTACGGGAAATGCGACCTATACTTATACGATAACCGTAAATCCTTCGCCTAATACGATAGATGCTGGCACAAATGCAGCTATCTGCGCAGGGGGAATTTCAAATACTGCTACTACGCTAAATGCCACGACTACGGGCGGCGCAGCGACTTCTTATTCTTGGTCGCCTGCTACGGGTTTGTCGGCTACAAATGTCGCAAATCCTACGGCTACCCCTACAAGTACTACGGCTTATACAGTTTTTGCGACCTTTCCGAATGGCTGCGTTTTGCCTGATAATGTAACGATTACGGTAAACCCCGCTCCGACTGTTACAGTCAATCCGCCGTCTTCTTTTGGCTGCCCTTCGTCTTCGATACAACTTGTGGCAAGTGGCGCAACGACTTATTCCTGGTCGCCTCCCACTTTTCTATCGGCTACTACAGGGGCTACTGTCAATGTAAACAATCCTACTTCTACAACGACTTATACCGTATTTGGCACACAAACGGGCTGCACAGGTTCTGCTACGGCTGTGGTAAATGTGAATGTGCCAGCAGGAACGAGTTGCAACGTATTATATGTTACGACTTCTGCAAACGCAAATCCTGCCATCGGGGTAGGCACGCAAGCAGCCCCTGCGACTTTGATAAATGCCCTCAATTTGGCGGCATGTAACAATACGGTCATCAAAATGGCTACAGGGCTTTATACGATTTCTACGCCTATCATCAATGTAACCAGTAATTTGACCATTGAAGGGGGCTTTAATTCTGCGGGAGGTTGGATAAAATCAAGCACACAAGGAGCAACCACGATTACGAGAACTGTCGCAAATATTGAAGACCCAACAGGCGTGGCTCCAAGATTAGTGGCTTTCTATATAAACGGGCAATCTGGATTCCGTTTTCAAGATTTGACGATTACGGTAGATGATGCGCCAAATGCTATCAATACAAAAGGTGCTTCTACCTATGGCGTTCACCTCACAAATTGTTCAAACTATCTATTTGTAAGATGCAGAGTAGCTGCGGGTTGGGGCGGTGATGGAATAAATGGCGTGGCAGGGGTAGCAGGTTTAACAGGCACAGGGGCAAATGGCGGTGGTGGCGGCTCTTGTGATGGCAATGGCTCTGGCGGAACAGGCGGAGCCGGCGGAGCTGGAGCAGGAACGGGCTTTGGAGGCGGAGGAGCAGCTATGCCTAATCCGGGTGGAAATGGCAATACAGGTCCCGCAGGAAATAATGGCGCAGTCTCTACGAATGCACGTGCTGGCGGTGGCGGCGGAAGTGGCGGTGCGGGCGGTGAAACAGACCACAATGGCGGAAATGGTGGACAAGGTGGTGGCGTGAATTTTGGCGCAAATAACACAACAATTGGCGGTGGTGCAGGCTGGGGAGACCCTGGCGGAGATGGCGGAGGCGGAACTACAGGGGCTGCGGGGGCTGCTGGTGCAACAGGGGCAGCAGGTTCCGCAGGATTTTATGCTTCTGGTTTTTGGAATCCCGGCAATCAAGGCGGCACTGGCACAAATGGAGCTGGCGGAAAAGGCGGCTCTGGCGGCGGCGGTGGTGGCGGACAAAGCTGCACCTTCTGCAATGACGGTTCGGGCAATGGTGGCGGCGGCGGCGGCGGCGGTGGTCAGGGTGGAACAGGCGGAACAGGCGGCTATGGCGGTGGCTCTTCTTATGGCATAATGTTCGTAAGCAATGGCGCAGGGGCGCAGTTTACAGATTGTAACATCACTTCGGACTTTGTAGGCTTTGGCGGAAATGCAGGCAGTGGCGCAAGTGGGGGCTTCGGCGGAAGTGGGGCATTAGGCGCAACTACTTGTACAAGCGAGGTAGGACAAGGCGGAAATGGGGCAGCAGGGGGCGGCGGAGGAGCTGGCGCAGCAGGTGGCGCAGGAAGCAATGGTATTAGTACGCCTATGTATGTGCTATCAGGAACGGTTCCTGCTGTAACCAATAATGGAGTCGTGGCTGGAGTGGGCGCAGGGGCAAACAATGTAGCAACCTTCGGGCTTGCTGGGCAGCCTACTATTACGGTTACCAATATTTCTTGTATAAACACCAACCTTACCTATACAACTACTGCGGGCGCACCCGTTTGGTCGCTTGTGGGCGGTACGCCTTCGGCTGGAGCAGGTACGCCTATCAATACGCAATATGCTACCACAGGACGCAAAGACGTAAACATGAATGGCAATATCTATGCAGGTTTTACCAATATCTTGCAAGCGGGCAGTATCAATCCCCTTGCAGCTACGAACGCGCCTTTTATTAGCGGACAGTATCGTATCTGCGCAGGGCAGTCTGTAGATTTTTCTGCCTTAAATGGTGGTACAAACTACATTTATAGCTGGGATATGGGCGGCGGCTCTACCCCAAATACCTACAATGGAACAGCGTTTGATGTAGTAAATGGCGCAGTTTTTCCTACTGCGGGAACTTATACAATTACCTTATTCTACACAACGGATTGCTGTGGCTTGTCAAATCCTACCACGATTACCTTGATTGTGGAACCGCAACCTATACAAACGCCTCCTGCAAATGCGGCTTTTTGTGACGGAGGGGCGGGTGTAACCCTGACCACAGGCGGAGGCTCGTCCTACGTTTGGTCGCCAGGTACAGGGCTAAGTGCCACCACGGGTGCAACGGTAACGGCGGTTCCGCCGACAACTACGACCTACACTATCATTGCCTACAATGCTACAGGGCTTTGTTCAGATGCGGACAATGTAACCGTAACAGTCAATAATCCTGTACTTAGCCTTACGCCTACGAATGCCACTTGCGGACCGAATGGCTCTATTGGTTCAAGTATCGCAAGTGGAAGCGGAAGTTATACCTATTCTTGGAGCAACGGGGCAACTACGGCAATGGCAAGCAATTTGCTGGCAGGAACTTACGTTTTGTATATAACCGACAATAACACAGGTTGCCAAAGAAATAGCAGTGCTGCCATTACCTCTTCGCAGCCTGTTTCTGCCAATATTATGGCTACGACTGCGCCCCTTTGCAATGGCGCAACTACAGGAACAGCTACGGTAAACGTATCAAGTGTTGCAGCAGGTTTTATTGCGATTTCTTGGACTCCTTCCAGCAATTCGGGTTTTGTAAACAATAGTGGAAGCATGACAGCAACCGCATTGCCCGCAGGAACGCATACTGCGTATATTGTGCCGATTGGTGCGCCTGCTTGTTCTACCATTGTAACTACAACGATAACACAGCCTAATCCGCTTGCGGCAAGTGTGATTGCGAGTACAGACCCGATTTGTCAGCAATCAAATGGAACAGCGACTGTAGATGGCACAGGCGGAACGGGTCCTTATAGCTATTCTTGGCATCATGATGGAAATTTGACAAGTTCAGATAATAATTTAGCAGATAACATTACCTACAATATAACGGTAACTGATGGAAATGGTTGTAATACAGTAACTTCTGTTTTATTAGGCGGTTGTACTTTCCCAATAGAATTGCTGTATCTAACTGCTTCTCCAGAAGACAATTATATAAAAGTAGAATGGCAATCTGCTGCTGAGCAATACCTTGTCAAATATGAGTTGCAAAGGGCATTAGATGGTGTAGCTTTTGAGCCAATAGCAACGCTTAATGCAGAAGGGGCAGGGCATATTTATCGTTTTGATGATGAAAAAGTAGTGCCAAGACAGCTTTATTACTATCGTCTCAGAGGCTTAGATAATGATGGTTTAGAAAGTTTCTCAAACATAGTGGAGGCAAAACTTCCCACAGATGCGGGCTATGAAGTGCTTGGAGTTTATCCGAATCCTACGCAAGATGCCCTCAATGTAGAACTATATTTGACGCACAATGCCAATGTTCAATTTGTGTTATTCAATGAATTGGGGCAAAATGTCGCACGTTTTATCCAAGATTATCCTTCGGGTACGCAAAAAATTCAGATGAATATTCAGCATTTTGCAGCAGGAGTGTATTATGGGAAATTAATCGTGGAAGATGAGAAGCCTATTTCGCTCAAAGTGGTGAAAACGAATGAATAGATTTCTCGCAGATTAACGCAAATTTAACCGCAGATTTTCGCAGATTAACTTCAATTTGCGGAAATCTGCGTTTTTTAATCTGTGAAAATCTGCGTGAAATCACAAAGGAACCGTAGAACATGGCTCCCCATAGCTTATTTTCTTCGCAAAAGGCTTCAAACGTTTCGTAAGCTCCACATATACAGAAACTGGGATTTTGACCTGGCTACAGCCTTTTATTACCACAGGTTTCCCTGCAAACTCGGAAAAATCTATGACATCTAAAGCCTTGTTTAAGAGATAATTATCCAATTCCAACAGACTCCCAAACACAAAATCCTGCGCAATCCCTTGCAAGCGCGTAGCCACGAGCATATACGCCCATACAGGCACGATAGCATCTGCCCCGCATTGAATCGCAACATATCGGGCTTGATATTGCTGCCAATTATGCTCTTTTACAAAAGCCCTAAAATCTTTTTCGCGCAGCATCAAGCCCTGAAAAAGCTGGTCTTTTATATCCAAAATACTGCGAATCCCTTGCGGATAGTGGCTTTCTATGTCGAAAGTAATGAGCGGACTTTGCGCTACTCGATTGATGATTTCCATATTATTTGTGTTGAATTAGTACCTTTTGCAACGTAGCAAGCCTGCTTGATAAATCTTAAAATTCTGTTATAAAAATGAAAAACATACTTATTTTTTATCTATTTCAGTCATTTTTTCAAACTGCTTAATTTGATTTTCTTGTTTTTGCAGATATTCATTTGCTTCTTTATCATTAGGCATACTGTTTTTTTGATATTTTTCTATTAAGCGCAGTGTTAATACAACTTTTAGGATAGTATGATAGTCATTCATTGCAGATTCATTTGCTTCTATATTTTTTATAATATCCTGAAAATGAGCCGTATGAGATTTGTATTTCTCCTCATGTTGTAAAATAAAAGCCACCATTTTTTGTTTTAATAAGCTATCTTTTATATCATTTAAGGCATTATTTGCAGATGAATAGTAATGGGTAGATTTTGCATCAAACCCCACAAAGTCCTTACTTTTTAGGTACTTTTCTTGTTGGAGTGTTGTTATATTTTTTTCAAGTTGTTGTAAATCAGCATTTTTCTCAAGCAA
>JAYUZN010000323.1:0-1966 GCA_043751755.1 Bacteroidota bacterium
GATTGCAATTTTGCCATAGACATTGCCTTGCGTTTCCAGGTCTCCATTTCGGAAAAAAGCAGATACGTGCGCTCATCAGCCTCTTTTCGCCCCATACGCTCACTTTCCAAGAGTTCTAACAAAGCCTCTGTCTCTATGATATTCATATTTACCATGAATCGCTATTTTATTTTTATGTTGGTGTTGGTAGAAAATGGATAGGTAAGTAGTTGAAAGTTGATAGTTGATAGTTGAAAGTTAGCATAAATTTATGATAATCAATTATATATCGAAAATATATGGTTAGATTATTCCTCGCTCATACCTTAATACAATTATCAAAAGAAGTTATTTTTTATGGGAAAATAATACAATTTAAAAACTAATATGGCTTTGTCAAATATTGTGCCATTTTTTTTCGTTTTTTGTTTTCAAGATGAATGTGTATATTTGTAGCATTATTGTATTTCACGTATTTCGCGCAGATTTTCGCAGATTTAACCGCAGATTTTCGCAAATGGATAGTGAGCGAAGGACACTGAGCGTAGCCGAAGCGATGCACTGAGCGTAGCCGAAGCGATGCACTGAGCGTAGCCGAAGCGATGCACTGAGCGTAGCCGAAGTGTGCCGAACTATTCTTAAATCTGCGTGAAATCTGCGTCCACATCTGCGAAAATCTGCGTGAACCAAGAACCAAGCATCCATGAAACATATATTTTTTCTTATTTTAACTTGCCAAATACTCTTACTTTCGGCACAAACCAAGCCTGAAGCAGTACTTCATGCCTTAGACAATCAGGTAGAGTTTATGAATCAAACAGACCGAGAGCTCTCGCCTTTGTACTTGACCATCATGGACTTGAATCAGCGCATGTTGGATTATGTGGATAAAAAACCGGGCGTAAACCTGTATTATCAATGCAATTTTGTACCTTCGGAAGATGCCTATAAAAAATCGGTCTATCAACGTTTGTACCTGCCCGATTCTTCGCGAGATGACTTGGTTATGCGCTTAGATTCCTTTAAATCAGGTGCTTACAAAATTCAGAAAAGTTGTGAGGCGTTGGAAAAATATTTGCAAAAGAAAGAATACGAAAAAGATAATATGTATCAAGGCTTTGTTTTGCTCAATCAACTCAAAAAAAATGGCATAGATTATTTGGTCAAACATGAGGCTTTGCATGGCTTGTTGCGCTCGGTTTGGCATCAATATTATATAAAAGGCATGAGCAACCGCTCGGATAATTTGGTGAATGGCTTGGAAAGAATCCGCTCCTCGGTGCATACCATTTATTTGAGTTTGGGCTATGACCCTGATTATGACTATGCAAACAAAGAAATTTTGCAAGCAAATCGCCATAAAGAAGAACTTATGAGAATGATGAGCAGGGATTCTGCCATTTCACAATCGCCTGATTTTAAGAAGGTTATAGAAGGAATTGACCCTGCCTATTTTGCCAATTATGGCGTAAAAAATACCCTCACTTTTTACAAAAGATTCAATGCAGAATATGTGCAGGAAGTCAATACGATTTTGATTCCTGCTTGTAATGCTTTGCTCAAAAAGAACAAAAGAATGGGGGTTCAGATGTGTTTGTTGCCGCCTTTTATAACGGTCGTCCAGCCGATAACGCCGATAGAAGCTCCGAAAGCGGAGATTGTGGAAGTCGGGCAGAAACCGATTGAAATTCCTAAAATAGAAATGCCTAAGCCTACTCCGCCGAAAGTAGATTCTGTTGCCTCCTCCCCTACCCCAGAAATCCCAAAAGTATCTGAATTAGAGGGTTTTGCCACCAATAATCTCATTTTTCTCCTAGACGTTTCGGGTTCTATGAAATGGGGCGGGCGTTTGGACACCATGAAAAATGCCATGAAATACATTGTAAAGGAGATGCGCGCAGAGGACAAAGTGGGCATTATTACCTATTCTGGCACTGCGCAAGTCTTGCTCAAACCTACTTCGGCTTCGCAACGGGAAAAAATCCTT
>JAYUZN010000324.1:0-6933 GCA_043751755.1 Bacteroidota bacterium
TATTGCAATAACTTGATAATCAATTTTTTAAATCATTGATATTAATAAAACAAAAGTAAAAAGTGTAAACTACTTTTGCTGTAATATGAAACATGCCGATAATTGCTCCCCAAATCCCTAAATTGCATTTTCTTATGAATCAGATAACAAATCTGTTTGAACGACTTTTTTACAAAAAGTCCATCGCATCTGCCTTATTAGAGTCGGATAGCGCAAACCAACTCAAAAAAGAGTTAAATGTAAAAGATTTAACCCTGATGGGCGTTGCAGCAATAATAGGGGCAGGAATTTTTGGGATATCCGATGTAACCAGTTCCGGAGGTCCTGCTATTGCCTTATTGTTTTTAGTTTTAGCACTTTGTTTTGCTTGTTGCGGATATTGTTATGCCGCACTTGCCTCTTCTGTACCCGCATCAGGAAGTGCTTATACATATGCTTATGTAGCACTTGGAGAGCTTATTGCTTTGGATTATCGGGTGGGATTTAATCATAGAATATTCGATTAGTAACATCTATGTAGCAAAATTGTGGTCAGAGCATTTTACAAAATTATTCGGAAATTCAGCTTTGGAATGCGACTGGATTGCCGCTGGAATTGTGTTACTCGTAACAACCCTGCTTTTGCTTGGGATTAAAGAAACAAAATGGACGAATAATTTCTTCGTCATGATGAAGATAATCATTTTTTCCTTGGTTATTGTTCTGGGTTTCTACCTCATTTTTAAAACAAACACGCCTACTATCGGGAGTGTGTGGACTCCATTTTTTCCTAAGGATATGTCCCATATTTTTGCAGGACTGCCGATAATCATTTTTTCCTATATTGGCTTTGATGCGCTTTCTACAATGGGGGAGGAGTCTAAAAATCCGCAAAGAGATTTACCAAGAGCGATGTTTTATGCTTTGATTATCAGTGCGGTAATTTACCTCCTTGTGGTATTAGTGGTAAGTGGAACACATTTGGCTAAAGGGCAGCACTTGTCCGTCATCTTTGAAAAAGATTTCCCGACCATAGCAACAATTATTGACATTACGGCACTCATAGCTATGTTTGGCGTATTAATTTCGTTTACACTTGGGCAGCCTCGAATTCTGTTGGCTATGTCAAGAGATGGCTTACTTCCTGCGTATTTTGCAAAAATCCATCCCAAAACAAAAGTCCCCATGTTATCTACGATATTGACTGGGCTTTTGGTAGCTATTCCTTGTTTATTTATGAATAAAAATGACGTGGTAGAGCTAACCTCTGCGGGGACTTTGGTGGCATTTATGTTGGTGGCGGTTTCTGTGATTGTGTTACAGATTAACGGAAAACATACCTTCAAATTCAAAATACCTTACGCACCTGCATGTTGGTTTTTGATTCCTCTTTCTATCCTTTACTATTACTACGCCTTCTCAAATGGTAGCTATTCTGATACTTACGGATTATTTCCCAAATATCAATGTTTTTTCGCACAAGAAGCAGCGTATAAATATCCGCTTATTTCTTTGATTTTGTTTAATCTCATTTTAATGGGACTAAATATGCTTTCGTTTATTCGCCGTCTTTCTCTTATTCCCACGATTGCCTTGATATCTTGCGCCTATTGCCTTTGTTGGGTTGAAACAGTAGGAATGATTCGGCTCATCGTTTTTCTTTTTATTGGCTTGGTCGTATATTTTGCATATGGGTTTAGGAAAAATGCCAAACATAAGTCGTAACTTTTCAAATATGCTTATTTCTCGCAACAAAGACGCAGGTTTGATGGCAAACGGGAGATTGTTAGTAGCTCACAGTGGCATTGTGGGCTACTTTCTCCCCCTTCAAAAAGTTGCCTTTTGGTGGAGGGATGTTTCTCCGATGAAACTATCCTATCTGCGTTCATCTGCGTGAAATCCGCCCAAATTCACTTCAAACTTTTGACAATAAACGTCTCGCACATAGGCGGATTGACAGGCTGTTGCGCCATCGGGTCGTCATTTGTTTTGACCTCTGTGAGCCAAGTCCCCGTTAAAGTTACCTTTTTGTTGAGGCTTTTTGTAACAAGGTCTTTGCTCATTGTAGTCAAATCTAAAACGGTTTCCTTATTGTTTTTGGCTTTGACTATGTAATAATCACTGCCTCCTGCGCAATAACTTTGCTGCGTTTTGCTCCAATGTTTTAGGATAAGTTTGCCCGAAAGCGTGGCAGGTTCTGTTTGCCCAAAAACGGCAATAACAGAAGTAACAAGGAAAAACAGTGAGAATAGGTATTTTTTCATAAAAAATGTGTGAAAATGAATGGCAAATATACGATTTTTTGCCTACAAAACCCAGCCCAAAGCCCCTTCTTTCTTTATCAAGTTTTTAATAGCCGTATAAGGCACTTTTACTTCGGGCATTCCTACCGCATAAGCAGCGATTTCGTACTGTGAATACGTAAATAACAAAGCATCATCTTGAAAAGAGACATTGTCTGTAAGCGTAAATTTCCCCGTACTTTCGCCCATATCAAAGTAGCCTTCTTCCGAAAAAGACTTATTGACTAAGCCATTTTGCTCCCGAAAAAGCTTTTCTGCAATCGGCAATAATTTGGTTTTGTAGCCCGTAACTAAAACCTCATCTAAGGTCAAAATGTTGCCTGTTCTAAGGTCATAATTATCGTACTCTACGCCGCTATTAGGGTGCGCACCGCCCATATAGGTAGAAATAAAATAGGAAATCGCCAGCAACTGATTTCCATTGTGTTCGACTTGCATAGAAAGTATGTGGTCATAGGAAAATTGCATTTCGCCCGCATTTTCCATGTGCATATCTTTCGCATCTTGACGATATGAGCTGATAAACTCTTCCATCATGTTGTCGATATTGGCTGCAGGCTTGCTATCTTCTCCCCAAGAACGCCATAACACTCTTTTCATAATTGCCTGATTGATAGCTGCTTTTGCCGTTTCATTTCCACAATCTACGATTTGAAAATAGCTATAATCAATGGTCGCAGTACCGCTGCCTTCATTGCCTTTTGCTTGATAGCTTTTGTTGTGAGATTCGTAAGAAAGTTGGGCATAATTTTTTTCCTTAGCTTCTGCCAATTCAAAAGGAAAGGATTTGCCGCCATTGGACCATAAGCCTTTGAAGCCTTTAGAGTCCATTTTTCCTACGAATTGCCCTGTTACTTTGTCTTCTGCCCTGTCTTTGCCCCATAAGGTTACATATTCCCGCAAATTCACGTCTCCGTTTTTGTCAATCGTTCCCTCAAGTTGAATAGGTTGCTTTTTGGAAAGGTAAATATAATGCCCTCTCAAATGGGTATCTTGGCGTGTTATATCCATCATTATTGACATATTATCGCCTATTTTTCCTGCAAGTTTTTGGTAGAAAAAACGAGGAAGGGGCTTTGCTACTTCTGCCGAAATAGTGCTTGAATTGCCTGTTGTTTCCTGCGAACCTGTCTTGCCGCAAGCCATTAATAAAAAAGGGAGAACGAATAAAAAGATGTTTTTTGTCATAAATATTTTATTTTTAGAACTTACGCAAAAGCTGTTTTTATAGCCACGAATTGCACGAATTAGGGCTGTTAATTCGTGAAAATTCGTGTAATTCGTGGCTAATTGCGTTTAATATTTTTTCACTTTGCACTTCTCGCACTTACCCGCCACAGCACAAGCGACAAACCCAACGCACCCAAATAACCGATAACGCTGACATAAGGCATTCCCCAAGAATTGTAGGCAGTAGGCGGCAATTTTGCCATAAGTGAAATCGAAGAACTCACAAATAATCCAGAAATCAGCAACGCCAAAGTAACCCTATTAGAAGCCCTTGTCAGTTTATCCAAAATTTCGTCATATTCCGCAGGTTCAAACACAAATTTGAGCCTGCCTTTGCGGAGTTGTTTCAAGATTTCTCGCAATTCGGAAGGAACAACTTGTATAAAATCTGCCAATTCAGATGCGTCATGGAATAAATCTAAGCCTATTTTTTTGGGGGAAAAACGGTCAGCAATGAGCTTTGCCCCGTAGGGTTTCATAAATTCCATTGTATTAAAATCGGGATAAATGGCTCTCCCAATTCCTTCCAAAATAGCCAAAGCTCTCATAATGAGGAATATATCCCCTGGAACCCGCATTTTATTGTCATAAATAATCTGCTGCAAAGCTGCCCCCATTCCCCCCATATCTGCCTCTTTCACGTCAAGGGAAGCATAATCTTCTATCAAATCGTGCAAGGCATATTCCAATTGTTTGATGTCCTGAATCTCGTCATCTACCGAAAGTCGGCGCAAATACATCGCCATAGAACGGGCATCTTTGCGCGCCATAGAGATAAAAACGCCCGCAAAATTGATTTTATCGTCCTCCATCAAAGACCCCACCATGCCAAAATCTATGAGGCAAATCGTTCCATCAGGACGTACAAGCACATTGCCAGGGTGAGGGTCAGCGTGAAAATAACCATGTTCAAAAATCTGCGTAAGGTAAATTTTCATGCCTAATTTGGCGATTTCATGCGGATTTACGCCCCACTCCAGCATCTGCGCCACATCAGTAATCTTGCAGCCACTTATTTTTTCGATAAGCAATACCCTGTCCGTAGTATGTTGTTTGAACACACGCGGCACATAAAAATCCTTGTTTTCTTTATAATAATTGCGGAACTGCTCAATGTTACGGGCTTCATTTAAGTAACTCAATTCCTTGTTCATGGTACGTTCAAAAGCCGTAACTACGTCCATAATATTGATGATGCCCAAGCCCTCCAAAAAGTTCTCTGTCCTTTTTGCCAAGTCTCGCATCAATGCCAAATCCGTTTCAATTTGTTTTTTAACATTCGGACGTTGCACTTTGACTACCACTTGTTCCCCGTCTTTGAGCCTTGCCAAATGCACCTGCCCAATCGAAGCCGAGCCAATCGGAGTATCTCCAAAATATTCAAAAAAGTCTTCTATTTTGGTCTTTAACTCTCTTTCAATGATTTCTTTGGCAATTTCCGTATCAAAAGGCGGCACATTGCTTTGCAATTTCTCCAATTCTCGCACCAAATCATCAGGCAACAGGTCGGCACGATTGCTCAACACCTGCGCAAACTTCACAAAAGTAGGACCTAATTCTTCCGTAGCCATGCGCACCCTTTCCCAACGCGTGTATTCAAATACAGGTTTTTCGCTTCGCAGCCAAGTCAATTTGCGTTTTTCGGACACAAATCCCTGCAAAGACGTTTCTGTTACAGCTTCTTCAAAGCCATATTTGAGCAAAATCCCTGTGATTTCACGTAAACGCCTAAAATTGTTGAGTGAGTTTCCGAAAAACATGATTTGTATATTTTCACGCAGTAAAGCGGAGGTTTTGTGTGCTAAATGTTCACATTTCTACGCCAACCCTTGCAGCTACAATCCTTTTGAGCCTTTTGAGGATACGAAAAATGTCGTAAATCCCTTCAGAAGCCGCTGAGTATGATTTACTTATATCGAAATTTCTGCCTTCTAAGACCAAAAAACGCCAATTTTCCCCCGTAATTGTTACCCCGTAAATGGGTACAGCATTTTCATTTTTGGCTTGTGCTACCAACATTGCCGCCAAACACTGCCCTGTAGGGTCGCCATTTGGGTCGGAGTCTTTTTTATATTCGTGAAAGCAAAAATACGGAATCTTCGGTTCTCCCTTTCCAGAGGCTATCATGCCGTCAGGTTTGCCCGATATTTCTTCCTCATCTACGACCCCTGTCAATTCCCTCAATTCAAACAAATTGCTTTTGGCGGAAGTAAAATTTATCAAGGTAAAAATAGGCCCGATTGCGTGCATGGAAAGTTCTTGTTCATTCCAATAAAATACGTTTTCGCCCAAATGGTTGCACAAATAGGCTAATACGGATTTCTCGAAGTCTGTAATTTCTTCTTCAGCCTCTGTCCATGCTTGTAACAAGCTCCAAAACCTAATTCTACTCAACTTAAATTGGTTTTCTAATGCGGACAGTTTCCAATCTCTAAAGTTTGACATATATTTTGCGGATGTTGAAACGCAAAGGTACAGAAAATATTGGTAGGATTTGTTTTCTTGCAAAAATTTGACAAAAAACAGTTATCTTTGCCTCATATTCTTTTCACAAAGTAAAAAAATGCCATATAGTCAATATACAACCTTGCAAAGTTTGCGGCAAAAATTGGGGGTACAAATAGATTTTGGCTCTTTGTTTGCGGATATTGCCCCTTTATTCCCAAGTGAATGGCTGCTTGAAACTTTGGTACGTTACACCAAAAACAGAACTGCCTATTTCAATGAAAAATCGCGCTCAGAAGGAATCGTATTTCCGATACTTTCTGAATTGCAAAACAAGTATGAATACAAGTTTGCCCTTTACTCTGGAGCTACGATTGAAGGAGATAAAGAGTTGGGACTCAATGGAGAATGTGATTTTGTGTTGAGCCAATCTAAGCAAAGCATTGAGTTAGAATGTCCTGTTTTTTGCATTATAGAGGCGAAAGACAATGACATAGAATTGGGCTTGCCCCAGTGTATTGCGCAGCTCTGTGGCGCAAAATATTACAATGAAAAAGGGGGCTTTTTCCTGCCTACTGTTATGTATGGTGCAGTTACGACAGGCACAGAGTGGAATTTTTTGAAAATGACCGAAAAAGAGATTATAATAGATAATGACATTTATCAGCTCAAAAACTTGCCTGAGTTGTTAGGGGTATTGAACCATATTATTCAGGATTTTGTGAAAATGTAGGTTTACTATGAATATCTACAAAAATTTGGCAAAAACAGCTTATCTTTGTCTTTATTTTATAAAAACACTATGCCGAATAAAACAATTACGCCGACTTTTTCGCTCAGAGATGTTGCGAATGTTATAGATAATTTGCATATCAGGGTTGTGAATGACTGCCATTATTTGAAAACATGGGAGCAGAATATAGGGGAAATTAGCCTTGCGTATCAAGGGATTTTAGATACGGCAAGGGAAAGATTG
>JAYUZN010000325.1:0-3471 GCA_043751755.1 Bacteroidota bacterium
CAAAATGCTCACTTTCTACAAAGGCATGAAGGCGTTGGAAAAGGCGGCAATGGGCGCAACCTATCAAACGGTTTGGTGCGCAGGGCAATCTATTGAAGACGTGCATAGCATTCGCTCGATAAAGGAGGTCGTAGCAGGATTGTTGAGAATTGAAAAATGAGAAATGAAAAATGGCTTTAATCTGCGAAAATCTGCGGTTTAATTTGCGAAAATCTGCGAGCCAAAATGATACATCTGCGAAATCTGCTTTTATCTGCGAATATCTGCGTGCTGAAAATTAACTCAGAATGGACAAACTCACACCCAAAAAATTCTTAGGGCAGCATTTTTTGACCGACAAACAACTTGCACAGAAAATTGTGCGCACCCTTTCGGCGAATGAAGCAGATGCTGTGGCAGAAATAGGTCCGGGAATGGGTATTTTGACCCAATATTTATGCGAAAAATATGCTAATTTTCGGGTGATAGAGATTGATAATGATGCTGTTAGCTATTTGAAAAAGCATTTTCCTGCTCTGCCCATTATTCATGAAGATGTATTGAAATGGAATATGACCGAGACCTTGCCAAAAGACAGTTTTTTGATTGGAAACCTGCCTTATAACATAAGTTCTCCTATCTTTTTTCGTATTTTGGAGAATATGGAGTATGTGAAGGAAGGCGTTTTTATGATTCAAAAAGAGGTGGCAGAACGGATTTGCGCCAAAGAAGGCAACAAAGAATATGGTATTTTGAGTGTGTTGATGGGCTATTTTTATGAATTGAAGTACGAATTTTCTGTGCCGCCTACGGTTTTTTCGCCCCCTCCGAAAGTGATGAGTGCCGTTTTTAGCATGAAAAGAAAAAATATACAAAATCCCATTTCCCTCGAAAAACTTAAAAAAGTGGTAAAAGCAGGTTTTGGACAAAGACGAAAAACTTTGCGCAATGCCGTAAAAGGGCTTGAATTTGCGGATTTTGCCCAAAAAGAAACATGGTTTGCTATGCGTGCAGAACAGTTGAGTGTGAGCGATTTTGTCTTACTTAGCTCCTATTTGATGTAGTATTGAAGGAATTGAAAATGGAAAATTGAGAATTGAAAATCAGTATAAGTACATAGTAATCAATTATTTACTATTCATAATATTTGTTTATTTTTATCCTTAGTAAGAAAAATAGATTAATCATTATGTTGGAATTTTGTTTTAGATAATATTTTTTTCTAATTTTACCCATTCAAATACATAGCGAATAGTAAATTCCTACATTGATATGTGGTTTTGGGTACATCGCGTATTATAACATACTAATATCTGCAATTTGGAATGTCTTTTGACGTATAACATGATGTTGTGATTGTTGTACAGAGCGGAAATTAATATCGCAAAGACTAAAAACAGAATATAGAATTTTTTTCCAAAAATGGCAACATTATGGCAAGAATAGCGTAAAAAGTAGGATTTATTACATATAGAGAAATGTAGTTGAAATGTGGTTTTAAGATGCTATTTAAGGCATATTTCAATATAAATAATTAATAATCAATATATTACGTCTTTATACAGAGTTAGCATAATTCAAAAATAGTTCTTAAAAGGTACTGTTTTTGCTGTAATATATACATTGTTTCGGACTTTTCTTTCTATGGATAAGATGGCTGCTAATATCTAACAAATTTTTTTGCTGTTTTCCACATTTCTTTTTAATAATTGTGCTTTTAATAAAATAATATCATGAGACATAAGAGTATTTTCAACCTATTTATTGCGTTATTCGCTACTGTTTTGTCTGTGTCTGTTGCAAATGCGCAAATAGACACAAAACCGTCAAAAGAAGACCTCAAATTTTGGAAATCGAAAGCAAAAGGCTACGTAAAACAGCCTATGGCTTTGAAACACGAATTTGATGCCTATCAAAAGCAAGTTGCCGAACTCAAAGCGCAAGTTGCTCAAATGAACGCTGAATTTGAAGCCGCTGGCGCAACTTCAATTGTCTATCAAGCGCAAGTAGATAGCCTCAAATGGGAAAATGTACACATCAATTCCGAGAAATTTGCGTTGGAAAAGAAAGTGTCAAAAATGGAAATCGCCCTCAAAGGCGAAAAGAAAGTCAACGAAACAGGCACGAAATTAGGGCTTGTGTATCGCACACAAATCGGGGCTTTTGTCAATCACGAAATGGCAAATGTACCTGCAAATGTGGAGGACTTCAAACACGAAAAATCGGACGGATTCAACAAATATTTGGTCGGAAATTTCCGCACACAACCAGAAGCAGACGCTTTTTCGGTAGAGCTTAAAAAGTTGGGCATCGCAGACGCTTGGGCTGTGCCTTATATTGACGGAATTCGGGTAACATTTGCAGAAGCAAATTCCTATATTTCCAAACAGCCTAATCCGAATAGTAGCAGTAGCGGCGAGAAAATGGCGGCTCCGGGCGGAAGTGCTTTACCTCAAAAATAAGACAAATAGTGCTTAACGTACAAATAGGTCATTACTTTTATAAGTAATGACCTATTTGTGTAACTATTGGGGCATGTATCAACGTGAGATATACTTTGAACGGGGTAAATTTCCCCGTAAACCTGTCATTTCTTTAAGTAATGACAGGTTTACAGGAAAATTTATAGAAAACCTATCCCCTTTTGAGTATAATAGGGCGGCGCATTTTTGAAAAGCGCGAAATTTTCGACTACTCTTTCCTATTTAAATTAATATTAGCCCCTATTTTTACTAAGCCCCCGCCAAAACTGCCTACTTCTGCATTTAACCCGATTCGTTTAGTTAAGTTAATATTCATTCCCAAATGGAGGCGAAATGAAATGGGGGACTCTGCAAGCTGTAATTTTTGTGCCATGTAATCTATGTAATCATTATAACGGAAAAATATTACTGCGGAGCTACCAACGCCAGAGTTAGTCTCCCTCACGACCTCCAGATTCATGTAGCCTGCATGCCAACCCAAACAATAGCCAAAATAAGCATCATATTTGGCGGATTTACCGAAATGATAATTATTTCCATACATTATTCTATATTGAGGAAACGTAGCCTTAATCACCTCTTTACGGTTGATATCAGAAATTGTAAATCCCGCCTTAGCACTTGTATAACTTGCCTCAAAAGTAAATCCAAGTCCTTTGCTCGTAATTCGTTCAAGCTTAAACCCCAAAACCGGAATACTACTATGGCTAAGACTATAAAAACCCTTGCTTCGAGCGCCCTCTTCCATTATCCTACCTGTAAGATTAGGTCCAGCAATGTAAGGGGTAAGGGTAAATTTCCCACTTCCCCAAAAAACAGCCTGACCTTTTGCGAAAGATGCCCCTAAAAGACTCAGTAAAAATAAAAAGTTTTTTTTGCATTCCTAAAAAATGTTAAGTATTGAAAAATAAATAACTTGACGATTTAGTTATAGCAGCCATTTTGAGCATTTCTTAGTGCCGTAGGCACGAAATATTTATAGCCCCCCATAATCCCCCCCCAATTTAAT
>JAYUZN010000326.1:0-7851 GCA_043751755.1 Bacteroidota bacterium
ACTGCGCCCACATTTCGCACATCTGTTACCCCGTCAAGCATCACAAACAAAGGCACTTTTTTTGCCTCCAAAGTAGCCTTTATAATGTCTTCCAAAGATTGGTAAAACAGGGTAGAAATCGTTGCAACTGCCCCTTGATGATTGCCTTTGAACGCCAAAGTCTGCAATTTTTCCGCAGGAACATATTGCAAAGGGACTTGGTTTTTCATTGCCAAAGTCCTTAGCTCGCTCAAACGCTCATTCGGGGTAGTCTTGAGCAGGTAAATTTTTTCTATCTGCGTTTCTGCCCGCAAAGCCTCTATAATCGTGTGTATGCCAAATATGTGATTATTCATGGGGCAAAGGTAGGGAATTTTGCGCAGATTTTCGCAGATTTCTTGTTATGCAGCTACGCAAGTATGTTGTTTTTGAACATTTTGCTATCCTATAAGCAGATTCTCCTTATCTTTGCCCCACATTTTACAAGCTTATTTTATTTTTTATGCAAATTATTAACAAATTTTGTCCTGCTGTAAAGAAAAAGAGCTAAATTTTTCGCTTTTGAGCCTAAAAAACCGCAAAGAACGCAAAGAAAGCCCACGCAAAGTTCGCAAAGTGGGTAATTTTGAGTTATTCCTTTGCGTTCTTTGCGGTTCCTTTGCGAACTTTGCGGTAAAATGAGAGATATTTATGGTAAAATGAGAGATATTTCCGTTTTGTCAGCTCCATTTTCTTTACAGCAGGAATTTTGTTTGACAGGGACGCTTGCACCAGCAGCAGTACAACTGCGTCCCCCTAATTTATGCCTTCAATAATTGCGCTAATTCCCTTTGTGTAGCCGCTGTTTTATCGTCTGCATACCACTTATGCAGCTTTTCGGCGTAGGAATCTGCGGTAAGCGGATTCGATTTCAATTCCTTGACCAAAGCCTGCGCCTCTATTGGACGAGGTCCCCATGTAGCTATGAGATGATAGTTTTCGTCTAACTGAATCAGCTTGGGAATGGCTTCTCCGCCATTTGTGAGATGTGCAGCTATGAGGTCAGGATTTTCGTCCCGATACACAATTTTGAGGTCAACCTTGCCATTTGAAGCTGCCGCAATCCCTTGCATAACAGGCATTATTTGTGAAGCATCGCCGCACCAAGTCTCACTAATAACCAACCAATTTACGTTGTGAGAGAGTAGGTTGAGGGTTTCTGCGACTTCATTTTGCAGCAAAAAGGTTTTCCCTACTCGCTTTGTGCGTTGCAAATTCATGGGAACATAGTGCGCATATTTCCCTTCGGCTTTGCTTTCAACCTCCTCAATCATAAGGGCTACGTATTGTTCATAGCTGATTCCTTTTTCAAAAAATAAGCGATAATCGCTTAGAATGATTTGTGATTTCATATAAATTAAGAGTAGTTGAGAATTGAGAGTTGAGAGTTGAAAGTTAGTATAAGTTTATCATAATCAATAATATATATCGAAAATATCTGCCTAATTTATTTCTCACTCATACTTAGTTCAAATTAAATTTCAGGTATATTTTTCATCTGCGAAATCTGCATTCATTTGCGCAAATCTGCGTGAACCCCCAACTTTACCGAAAAAAGCCTACCAAAAGCCGCAGATAAAACAAGGGGCTATACAATTTTTGCCGAATTGCCATGTCATCAAAAATGCAACTCATGGTTTCCATAAAAACCTTATTTCTTTGCGCTTTGCCCACAATAAAATTGATGAGCCAAGGAAAACGGCAAATTCTTTGAAAAATATAACTGAGCCGCAAGTCGTTTCCGATACAGCGAAAGAGGCGTTTATCATAATTTTCTTTGAAAAAAGCAGCTGAAACCTTGTTTTCTTGAACGGCTTTTATCGCAGCTTCTGCCGCAAGCCAACCCGAATACAAGGCATTTCCGATTCCCTCGCCCGAAATAGGGTCTATCAAAGAAGCCGCATCTCCTGTGAGCATCAAGCCTTCGGCAGAAAGAGGACCTGGCTCCGAACCAAGCGGCAAGCCCCAACCCACAATTTTCCCCTCTACTTCGGCATCTTCAAAACGCTTGCTCAATTCGGGGTGCTGCGCAATCGCTGTTAACATGGTCTCACGAATATTGATTTTATGCTGTTTTACATACGCAGAAATCATGCAAACGCCTACATTTGCCCTGCCATCTGGCAAAGGAAAAACCCAAAAATAGCCGGGAATGACTTCGTTCAAAAAGTAAAATTCTATATGATTGTGGGGGTGCAAATCCTTCACCCCTTTGTAATATGCCCTAATTCCTGCGGCAAAATGCGCATCATTTTGAGGTTTAGGCGTGAGCATTTTTTTCACTAAACTGCGGTCGCCATCAGCCGCAATCAAAATATCAGCATACAAAATCTCTGTTTTTCCTGCTTTTAACAGGGAAACTTCAAAGCCTTTTTCAAGCCTTTTGATGCTTTTTGCCTCTGCTCCTTGCACAAAGTTTGCATATTCTGGGTCTAATTGTTGGGTCAAAAAGTGGTCAAAATCCCACCTTCTCGACACAAATCCGGGCGGAAGGCTGTCTTTTTCAGGCTTTTTGATAGGAATATCCAACTTTTTGCCATTTGGGGCAATCACCACTCCTCCCCAGCCGCCTGCAAATTGCTGCGGCAAAGCCTGCATTTTCTCCACAATGTCAGGATTCCATTTTTTGAGAATATGCACCGTTTTGGGCGCAAGTCCATCTCCACACACTTTGTCGCGTGGGAAAATGGCTTTGTCTATAATCGTATGAGAAACCGCATTTTTGGACAAAAAAAGAGACGCTCCACAGCCCGCAGGACCCGAACCTATAATGATTATTTGCATGGTTTTGTGTTTTTTCTGTAAGCAGAATGGCAAGAAATAGGTATAAAATTTTTATTTTTTATAACTAAAATTTCTGCAGCCGTCTAATATGATAAACATAAGTTCGTCCATTAAATTGACAACATTATTTACCTGTTCATCTACCATATTTTGATGAATAGGGATTGAATTTTCGCCATGTGCAACAGAATTTCTAATTCGCAATAAGGAGTTCAACTGCCTTTCAAAAGGATTTAAGGCTATAGGTTGCAAATTAAATCGCTCAAGCATGTTATTTACGACCTCCCAATTTATATTTGATTTGGTGGGAAGTTTGGGGTCTATTGTGACAGTTGCATCTACAAAAAGCAGCAAATCATGGATAAACTTCGTTTTTTTATCAAATTCATTGGCTGCACCAGTCGTTAGTTGCGGATATTTCATATCAAGGCTATGTACTAAAAGGGTTGGGTGCATCTCTTTAGCGAGTACAGATTCCGCATTTATGGCATTTATGTATATTTTGAAAACCGCCTTTACATAGCCTTCCCAAACAGAATATATATTGGGGATTGAATATTTGAGTAATACTGTTTTTTGCTTTTTGGATAGATTTGCCCGAATGGGCAAAGTTTTCAAAATCGTTAATTCTTTCATACGCCACTCTATTTCTGCCAAAATTTCGGATTCAATTGTTGGATAATTCATACCTTATTCTATGCTAAATATTTGGTTAGCAAGCTCTAAACGTTTAATTGTTCTCACTTTGCTATTTAGTCGATTGCTCGTGGTTGTTTTTAATAAATCGCCTGTTTTTAGTTCTGCTATTTTCTCTGCCAATCGCTCAAGTGGATGAGTTTCATAAAATACGATATTTTGGGCTACTCCAATCATAATAATGTCATAGATATTGTTAGAAAAGGGTCCTCTATCCGCCCTAAAAACCTTGTTGTCTCCCATGTTAGACAATAAATTAAGTACACGATTCAACAATAATTCTGCATCTTCGTAAGGGAAAGTAGGGTCAGCAACGGCTTTCCGCATGTAAGCAGTCATGTAGTTAGAAATGTTTTCAGCTATATCTATGCCTTGAATCGGGTAGTATAATGCTACAAATCTTAATACAAGTTCTTGTAAATATAGCTGTTCTATTTGTTTATCAGTAGGCTGAATGAGGGTTAAAAAGGCTCCATTTTCGGATAGTTTTTTCAAAAAATCATTAAAAAGGCTTGATTTCCCCCTAAAAATGCAGTTTCTAATTTCTTGTTCTGTTGCAGGTTCGCCGCCTGTATTCAATCGATTGAACAACTCATATTTTAAGTCATTTCTGTCCTTATTCCAACGCAGGATTTCTACTCGACAAATAGCGGTTTTGAGCGTTCTTTGCAGCTTTAAGGGTAAATCCTCTTTCTTTTTTCCTGCGATTGATTTAATGATATCACCTTCGCATAATGCCCAATTATTTTTTTTTATCCCGAACTCTCCGCCTTTTAATATCCCAAAAAAGGAAAAAATAGTGGAAATTCTTTGCAATCCATCTACTAATTCCCACTTTCCTGTATCATCTTCTGCCACAAAAATGGGGGGAATCGGTATGCCTAACAAAAGGGATTCTATAAACCTTGTTTTTTGGTACTCTGTCCAGCGAAATAAACGTTGAAATTCTGGCGTAATTTCTATGTCTTCATCTTGATACATATTCATAATCTCGCCAAAAGACATATCTAATTTATCGCTGATAAGGCTATTTCTCGTTTTTTCGATTTCTTGCTCAATAGATTGTAATTCAACGATTTCCATATAGTTTAGTTTGTGAGAATGTGTAATTTGGATTTGTTTAATTGCAAACCGTTTGCAAATATACGCATTAAAAATAGCATTTACAAAATTGTTAAGGACGAAATCTGCCAGAATCTGTCCAATAAAACTACCCCTTCCTTTTTGCTGTTTTTGTTGTATAAGCCGCTGCCACAAAAGACACAAACAAAGGGTGAGGCGTTTCTACGGTAGAAGAATATTCGGGGTGAAACTGCGCTGCCAAAAAGTAAGGGTGGTCAGGTAACTCAATGATTTCCACTAAGTTACTTTGCGGATTGATGCCACTCATTTTCATGCCTGCCTTTTCAAAATCGTTTTTGTATTTGCTATTAAATTCATATCTATGCCTGTGTCGCTCGCGAATCGCTGTTTTTTCGTAGGCTTTGAAAGCCCAAGTTCCTTCTATAACTTCGCAGTCATATTCGCCGAGACGCATGGTTCCGCCCATTTGTGTTACATTTTTTTGCTCCTCCATCATGTCTATTACAGGATTTTTGCATTTTGTAGCAAATTCCGAACTATAACAGTCTTTCAAGCCCATGACATTTCGCCCAAATTCTATAATAGCTACCTGCATTCCCAAGCAAATTCCAAAGAAAGGAACTTTGTTTTCTCTCGCAAATTTGACTGCCAAAATTTTGCCATCTACGCCCCTTTCTCCAAAACCCGGACCCACCAAAATCCCGTCTAAGCCCCCTAACATTCTTTCTGCATTTTCCGCATTAATATCCTCAGAATGAATCCATTTAATATGTACATCTAACTCCAATTCTGTCCCTGCGATTTTCAGCGATTCGTGGATAGACAAATAGGCATCTTTCAACTCTACATATTTGCCTACCAAACCTATCGTAATCTCATCAGAAGGGTTTTTGAGGCGATTGACAAAGTTTTTCCAATGATTCAAGCCCTTTAATTCATTGCGGGGCAGCCCCAATTTGTCCAACACAATGACATCAAGTTGCTCTTTTATAAGCAAAAATGGCACATCATAAATGGTCGGCGCGTTTATATTTTCGATGACGGCTTTTTGTTCCACATTGCAAAAACGTGCCAATTTCCCCTTCAACTCTTCGCCCAAACGATGCTCTGTTCTGCACACCAAAATATCAGGCTGTATTCCATAAGAAAGTAACTCTTTAACAGAGTGTTGTGTAGGTTTCGTTTTGAGTTCGCCCACAGCCGTCAAATACGGAATGAGCGTAAGGTGAATGACCAAGCAATGCGCTATGCCATGCTCATACCGAAACTGCCGCAATGCTTCGATATATGGCAGGGATTCAATGTCTCCCACAGTTCCGCCCACCTCTGTAATTATCACATCAAACTCTTCTTTATCATTTAACAAGGTAAAACGGCGTTTTATTTCGTCTGTTATATGCGGAATTATCTGAACTGTTTTGCCCTGATATTCTCCATTTCTTTCTCTTTTTATAACGGTTTCATAAATTCTGCCTGTTGTAACATTGTTTGCTTGCGAAGTCGGCACATTGAGAAAACGCTCATAATGTCCTAAATCCAAGTCCGTTTCTGCCCCGTCTCTTGTTACATAACATTCGCCATGCTCATACGGATTGAGGGTGCCGGGGTCGATGTTTATATAGGGGTCAAATTTTTGAATGGTAACCCGATAGCCGCGTGCTTGAAGTAATTTGGCTAAAGATGCGGATAAAATGCCCTTGCCGAGCGAGGAAGTTACGCCTCCTGTAACGAAAATATACTTTGCTGTGTGCTGCATTGTTTGAAAAGTTTGGCAAAGGTAGGGAAAATTTGGTTAAAACCAAGCCAAAATTCTCTCCAAAGCCATGCCTCTTGAGCCTTTTATAAGCAAGATTTCTACGTTATTGTCTTTGAGTTGTGCCAAAATGCTTGTTTTTGCGGCTTCTACTTCTGCGGAATAAATATGCGGAAAAGCCTTTATTTCTGTCTCTGCAAAACGCATTTCTTTGCCCAAAAGGGCTACAAAAGCAGGAGAATATTGGGCAATATGCCTGCCCAAAGCCCGATGTTCTGCCTCACTTTCTGCCCCAAGTTCAAACATATCTCCCACAATCAAGCCTATTTTTCTGCCTGCATTTTCCTCAAAAATATTGCTCACAGCCGCCTTCATAGACGAAGGATTTGCGTTGTAAGCATCTATCAACATGCGCAAATCGCCTTTTTGCAGCCATTGACTGCGATGATTGGTAGGCACATAGTTATAGATGCCTTTTTTGATACCTTCTATAGAAATGCCAAAATAGTCTCCGACCGCCACAGCCGCCAAAATATTGAGGGCATTGTAGCTGCCACTTAATTGGGAATTGAAAATCTCTGCCTTTTGCCAATGTTTACAAAAGATTTGGATTTCCATACCTTCTGCGGAATGAGCCACTATATTCATGTCAAAATCAGCGTCTTTCGCGCCAAAAGTAACCCTATCGGCTACTTTTTTTCCTTCTTCTACGACTCTTTCCTCTGTTTCATTCACAAAAATAGTCCCATCTTGCAGAGCTACCGCCTCAAATAACTGCCCTTTTACTTGTTGAACGCCGTCAAGATTGATAAGTCTTTCTAAATGCGCTTTGCCAATATTGGTGATAAGTCCCTGCGTAGGCTCTGCGATTTCGCACAGTTCTTTGATGTCATCAGGCTGATTTGCGCCCATTTCTATGACGGCAATCTCGGTATTTTGGGGCATAGCCAGCAAGGTCAGAGGCACACCTATATGATTATTCAAATTGCCTTGTGTGGCATGTATTTTTTTTTCGGTGCGTAGAACAGAGGCAATGAGTTCCTTGCTTGTCGTTTTGCCATTAGAACCCGTAATGCCCAAAAACGGAATCTCAAAAGTCCTGCGATAGTCTCTGCCTAAGGTTTGAAGGGCTTTTAGGCTATTTTCTACGTATAAATAACGGGCATCATTTTCTGCAAAAAACACAGGATTGTCCACTACCACAAAAGCGGCTCCTTTTTCAAGGGCTTGCGCAGCATATTGATTTCCGTCAAAATTCTCGCCTTTGAGGGCAAAATACAGGTCATTTGCTTGCACTTTGCGCGTGTCTGTGGAGATATGCGGGTGTTGGAGAAAAATGGAGAATAATTTTTCGGCAGTTATAAACATAAATATTTTACACTTTGATATTTTGATAGATTCCTAAGTATTGAAAAATGAATAACTTGACGATTTAGTTATAGCAGCCATTTTGAGCATTTCTTAGTGCCGTAGGCACGAAATATTTATAGCCCCCCATAATCCCCCCCCAATTTAAT
>JAYUZN010000327.1:0-5837 GCA_043751755.1 Bacteroidota bacterium
ATAAATCCGCTAACATTTATATTGCCGACCATAGCCACTTTTCCCTACGCTGCTAATCTGCCCAAAAGTGGCTACGGCAGGCAATATTTTCGTTGGGCGCAATATAAAATAACCATTAAACTTTTAAATCAAATCATATTATGATGAACCATTTTGTTTTAAGTATTGCATTATCAATACTCTACATTTCTGCTCTTGCCCAAACAAATCAAGAGCAAGACACAATTCCCCTAAAATTCTACAGGGAAGCGGATTTGTTTGATGAGCAAAAAAGGGTTGACCCAGCTTTGGGTTATGTACCCAAAGAGCGCCTAATGGCTGCAAAGAAATATACCTTTGAACGAATGCAATTAAAGGATAATTCTATTGCAAAAACGGAGGTAATTAACAATTATAAATGGATAGAAATGGGACCGAGATGGACAGATATAAAACCTTACAACAACATAAATGCCTCTACTGGAAGAATTCGTACTATGCTCATTCATCCTACAAACAAAAAAGAGGCATGGGTAGGAGGAATTGATGGAGGGTTATGGTACACAAAAGACATATCAGGAAACTCACCGTATTGGCAAAAAGTGAATGAAAGCTTTGAGAACATGGCTATATCTGCTATCTGCTTTAACTCCGCAAATCTCAATCAAATGTTTTTTGGAGTAGGTGAGGGCTATGGTAATAGTGATGCTGTGCAGGGAGAACTTTCTCATATAGGAGCATGGATTTCAAATGATAAAGGGAAAACATGGGTATTTATAAACAACCCTATAAATACTCCTGCATTAGGAAATAGGTTTGCTATCTATAAACTAAAAGTGAGTAACGGATATATTTTGGCGGCAACTTCAGGCGGACTTTTTAGGCTACAAATAGCGCAAATTAATGTAGGAGGAAACCCCGCATGGACTCCTGTATTAGGCTTTGGTGTAGGAGGGGGAAGCCAATACGAAGCCAGCGATTTAGAAATAGCCGCTAATGGGGATATTTATGCATCTTTAGGGTTAAACGCTGCCGTCTTTGGTACTGACCCAACTGTCTATGGTGAGTTATTCAAATCTACGAATGGCGGCGCAAATTGGGTACAATTAACCAATAATTTGCCTACTTCAGCAACTTTATCTACTCGGTGGGAAATAGCTTGTGCCCCAAGTAACTCCGCTATTGTATATGTACTTATTCCTACTTATAATGTTCTTGCAGGAGTAGTTACCTCATATAGTTTTGATGTATATAAATCTACTAATAGTGGGACAACATTTAGCACTGTAACATCAGCCCCTAATGGTTTTATTAATTGTGAGAATGATACAGTAGGCGAATTTACAAACGGGCAAGCATGGTATGATTTATGCTTTGAAGTGTCGCCTACAAATCCTAATATATTATGGACAGGTGGTCTTGAATTACACCGAAGCACCGATGGGGCAATTTCATGGAATCGCTTAACTGATAATGTGGCAGACTATTCTACGACAGGACTCTGTAAACCTTATGTTCATGCCGACCAGCATAATATCGTATTTGAGCCGGGTAGCAATAGTGTGGTCTATTTTTGCAATGATGGTGGTATTTATAAGACCATAAATGGAACGGCTGTCTCGCCTTCTTTTACTTTTAGTGGAAGGGATATGCGAATTGCTCAATTCAATTCTGTTGCACTTCGGAATAATCCCGTAATAGGTTTTGAGTATTTTAGTATATTGGGAGGAACACAAGATAATGGTACGCAAAAGTTATACAATTCGGGATTACATAAATCTCGCTTAACAAGAAGGGGTGATGGGGGATTATGTTTTTTTGATTTTAATACAGTTGCACAAAATTCTAATCGACAAATTATTTCTTACACCAATAACAATCTTTTCATTTCAACTGATAATGGAATAACATTCTTTCCTACAGATGATAATGATAACACAGGAAACTTTGTGGCAACAATGGATTATGATGATAATAACGACAGATTGTATTCTGGCGGAAATAACAATGTTTTTTACCGTTGGACAGGGCTTTTTGTTGCGCCTATTGGAGGAGTGGTTCAGACTGCTAGAACTGCTATTACCCTTCCTGTCGCATTAGTTCCTAATAATGAGCGAATTTCATTTGTCAAACTTGCGCCTAGTGCTGTGGGTGGGGCAAATACTTTATATATTGGCACAAACACAGGAAAAATCATCAAAGTAAACAATGCGAATACAGTAACAAATGGAACAATAACCGCCAACTCGTCTAGCCTTACCCCTATAGGAAATCCCAATTATCCCAATGGTTGGATATCTTGTATCGAAGTGGATAACAACAATTTAAGTCATTTAATCCTTACTTTCTCTAATTATGGAGTTCAAAGCGTATGGGAATCTACTAATGGCGGAACCTCTTGGGCTTCCTTGGATAATGGTGCACTTAGTTTACTACCAGATATGCCAATAAACTGGGCTATTTCGGCTCCTACAATCAATAATCCCAATAATATCTCTACTATTTTGGGGACAGATGTAGGTATTTATGCTAATATAATTGGAAATACGGGTGTTTGGGAACCCATGAATGAACGCTTTCCATTATCAAGAACAGATATGTTGAGGTATCGCCCTACCGACGGTGCCTTAGTCGCTGCTACTCATGGGAGAGGAGTATTTAGAACAGACATGTTTAGTAATCTAAAAATAGATTTTACCTGCAATAATTGCGCTGCTAATCCATGTGAAGGTTCTTCTTTACAATTGCAATCGAACAATACAGGCTTAGTAGGACCAATTGTTAAACACCTTTGGGATTTTCAGAATGATTTGGTGTATGATAAAACTGGAGCTGCCCTTACTTTGGTAGATGAGCTTTGTTATGGGGTACAAATTCGTTATTGTGTAGTAAGAAATACGGGCGATACGCTTTGTGTGGTAAGAGACATTAACGATATTGTTACTTTTAATCCGCTTTGTCATGCAATACCAGGCTGCGTTCCTATAGCTCGGTTAGCTAATGTAAACGAGAAAGTAACTGTTTATCCAAACCCTTTTACGCATCAAACACAATTCAAATTTTTAGAAGGACAAGAGGGTTTGTGCAAATGGAAAATTTTTGATGCGAATGGCAGCACTATTTTTTCAGCAGAAAACGAGCTTTATTTAGGAGAGCAAACTCTTCTTTGGAGTCCTACAAAAAATATAAGTAATGGGATGTATTTTTATTCTATAGAAATAAATGGAGAAATTTTTGTGGGGAAAGTTGTGAAATTAGAGTAGTTTACCTATCTTTGACTATATGCAATATTCTATTGCATATAGTCAAAATTATTAGCATATAAAATCATGAAATTAATTTCAATATATCTATTTATCTGTTATCCATTTATGGTGTTTTCACAACAAGTTCAAGAATATCCAAAAAGTGGTACGAAGATAGGCACCCCCTGGTGTACAGATACTTGCTATCATCTTGGTATTGTACTTGACAGCTATAACACTGAAACATTCATTTGCAAAGACCTTCAGGGCAACTTGCTACCTTTCCCGAAATCTGAAGAATTTGGAAATTGGTTTAATACAAGTAACCTTTCTACAGAAGGTTGTGGCACATTTAAACAATATAGTTATACAAGTACTCCTGTTAGCCCCCTCATGAAATTCGTTTATTTTTTAAGAAATCCCATCTATCTTGCAGAAGATTCTGTAATTATAGAAAATGGGAGAAAAACATATCCGATAATAACTTATTTTTATGAGCGCGTAGAGTGGACGAAAACCGAGTATAAACCTGTGTTTTGTGCTTATAAAACGGGCAAAAATGGGTTTATTCGCAAAGAATCCGATTCTGTAACGATTCGTATGTTTATACAAGATGGGATTCCTCAATATGTTGAAAACGTAAGTAATTCACCCAATGTCATAGACGGTGCTAATTTTTGGTGTGAAAGATTAAATGAAAACATTTTGCCTTGTAAAACTTGGTTCAATCATTTTCAAACAAATGGAGTAACTACTTTTTACCTTTATTTTCAAACAAAATTTGTCTATCTCTGTCAATATTACCACAATTAATGTATGAAACAGCCTTTATTTGTATTTTTATGCTTTTTTAGCATAGTTGTTTATGCTCAAAATTCCTTAGATAGTACTTGGGGAACAAACGGAATTGTAACACACCAAACAGCTTATGGTAGCTCTATTGCAGACATAGTGCTAAATATAAGCGGGCAAATAACTACAATTGGAACAGCCCGCACAAATGATGACCATACCATGGAGTGGGCAATTGTGCAATATAATCAAGATGGCTCATTGAGTCCTAATTTTGGATTAAATGGTGAAGTTATCTTAGATTTCAGCCCTCATGATGATATAGCAACTGATGGTATTTTGCAAACTGATGGGAAATTATTGGTGGCGGGCTTTACTTTTAACGCAGATAGTGCTACCTACGATTTTGCGATGGCTAGATATATGAAAACGGGGGTGCTAGATTATACTTTTGGTAATAATGGAATTGTCATAATTCCTACCTACAAAAATTATTATATACAAGGCAGAAATGTGTCAATTGCTTTGCAAGCCGATAATAAAATTGTATTGACAAGTGTAGTTACAAGCAATACTCAAGAGCAACTCTATATTGGTCGTTATCAAACAAATGGATTGATAGATAGCACTTTTGGTACAAATGGATATGTTAATTTAGCGATAAGTCCATTTATTTTACATACTTCTGTAGCAATAGATAATTCGCAAAATATTATAGTTGGATTTGTGAATAATTTTACCTCATTGGGGATAATTCGCTTACTATCTAATGGAAATTTAGACTATAACTTTAACGGGAATGGGATAGTTTTTACCCCTATTAGCGTGTCAGACGCTTTTGAGAATACCGAATTACAGTTACAAAATGATGGGAAAATAGTTCTTTTTGGCAATGCTTATGATACGATAGGTACAAACTCCCTCGTCATTTGCCGTTACACAGTTACTGGATTACTTGATTCTACTTTTAATCAAGATGGAATCATAAATGGCTATCCTTTTATGGGTACCTCTCTTTGTATTCAATCTGATAATAAAATACTTGTTGTAGGGAATAAATATATTAATTCAACGCAAATTCTTGCCCTTACCCGTTATCAAACAGATGGTAGTTTAGACAGCACTTTTGGAAATAATGGGTTGATTGTTACAGATTTACAAGGCGATGAAGCAATAGAAAAAGTTGTTCTAACTTCATCGAATGAGATATTAGTTGGCGGATTCTTTCAATCATATTCTTTGCTTGCAAAATACAAAAATTATATAGAGCCTACTTCTATATCTCAATTTAATAATAGTGACACCAAAATATGGGTTTATCCAAATCCAATATCTGATAATTTTATGCTTTATTACCAATCGTTAAAGCGTGAAAAAATAAGTATAACATTAGAAGATATTAATGGAACTTTTATTTTGTTATTAGGTACAGAAGTCATGGACAAGCAAAAGAAAAATGTAAAAGAGTTAAAACTTCCAAGTAATTTATCCAAAGGCATTTATATCCTTTCTGTTCATTCAGAATCATACAAATATACTACAAAAATTATAAAAGAATAATGCGCCCAACATAAGCATTGCCGAAAATGCCGCCCAGCCGAAGCACAAAGCCTAAGCTCGGCGGCATTTCTGCAATGCCAGTCGTTGTATGAGAGTAGTTGGACATACTAAACTCGTCAAGCAAAACGTATCCCCAGCCGCACAAGGCAGAGAAGCGCGCCGCCCACAGAATCCACGCTCCGCGCCCCTCTGCCTTTTCCGTCCGCACGCAGGGGGGTAAAATGATAATTTGATAAATGAAAAAAGAATGATTGACATATT
>JAYUZN010000328.1:0-4410 GCA_043751755.1 Bacteroidota bacterium
GTATTTGAGAGCAATATGTCCGCCCAAGGAATTGCCAATGAGAAAGCAATTTTCTATTTTTTTGAAGGCTAAAAATTTCTCTACAAAACGGGCTAATCCTTCTACAGAAGGCTCGACCTCAAAGGTAGGCTTCTCATAAATTGGCATCATCGGAATGATGACTCGATAACGGTCAGAAAAGGTCTCCGTTACTGATTTCCAGTTACTTAACGCCCCAAAAAGCCCATGTAAAAGCAGTAAAACAGGTCCTTTTCCTTCTTCTACATATTTGAAATCACCGTCTTGATGTATTTTTAGCATAAAATAAAAAGTTGTGTGTGAGAATGAGGAACAGTTTAGTTCCTTTTTTTAATTCAGTTTTTTCCAAAAAGTTACTTTGTCGTCTCCTTCTTTCCAAAAGTCTCTAATGACGGCTTCCTGATGATAATTCAACTTTTCGTAGAATCTTCGCGTCATGGCAAAAGCCTCTGTTCCAGAAGTATCGACAATCAAAATTCTATGCCCTTTTTCTCTGAGGAGATTTTCAAGATAGGTCATCATTTCGCTGCCAATTCCTTTCCCTTGCATATCGCTTTTCACGCCTATTGCATAGAGGTTGTAAGTGCCTTCTGTAAGCTGCTCCGGCGCGCAAAATCCGATGGCGATAGGCGTATCATTTTCGGTAGCCGTAAACCATATTTCTTCGGTTTCTGCATTGTTAAAGTTGTCAGAAATCATCTCGTCAAGCATTTCAGAAGGAAATAACTCAATCGAATCTAATACCTTTTTCAAATCGGGTAGGTCACTTTGGGTGATGCTTCTTATTTGATTCATTGTTTTTATAGTTTTTTTAGGACTTACGCAAAAGCTGTTTTTATAGCCACAAATTACACGAATTTACCCGAATTAACAGCCCTAACTCGTGAAAATTCGGGGCAATGATAGTGATAAAAGAGACATAAAGCCTATAAATCCCACACTTTTCAACTCTCAACTCTCAACTCTCAACTTTCAACTCTCAACTTTCAATTCTCAATTTAAAATGGCACATCATCTGTATTCCCACTCAATTCCTCGTTCATTTTGGAAGGAATCGTGATATTGGGCGTATTTCCAGCCCCATCAAAATAGCTTTTTACGCTATTGTCTGGGCTACTCTCATTCATAGCACTTCCTATAATTATCCTACCACTGTTATATGTATCTGTATCTGCAAATTTACCATATTTGCCAATAAATTGCATTTTTGCCTCGCCTGTGGGTCCATTTCTTTGTTTCAAAATGATGACCTGCGCCACGCCTGCCGTAGAATTTCCCTCCTCATCTGTCTCAAAACCGTAGTATTCGGGGCGATAAAGTGCCATAACCATATCTGCATCCTGCTCGATAGAATTATGGGATACTACCATGTTAGAAACGAAATTATGTGCATTTTCTACCGTAACGTCATATACATCTTCGATTTCTAAGGGGGTTATATTTTTGATTTCTTCCCAATAAATACCTGATTCTGCCCACTTTTTCAAGATAGGAGATTCAAAAACTCCTGCTATTTCTGCCATTCTTGGGCGAGAAATACCATGTTTAAATAGTCCTGAACCATTATATGCAATTCCCATATTTCCTGCAAAATTACGCCAAGACATGCCTGAAGCAATTTTAATAGGTTCAATTAGGGTTTTCCAACTTTCTTTGGGAATTACATCAAGATTAGGATTAGGAATTACCGTTTGTAAATGGCTTATCATAGCGGGGATTTCCTTGCCTCTATTGCCATAACAGCCTATTTTTTCCAAAAAAACAAGTTGTTTCTGAGAGCCGTCTATCCAAACATTGTGGCTTTTGCGATAATCACCTTTTTGAGTAACTCTTATTGTGGCAATAATCCCAAATCGTAATAATAAATATTGGACTTGTTGCGCCAATTTCTCGCTGGTTGTTCCATAATAGATAGCAACCATATCTTTTCTATTAGGGTTATCTGTTTTATTTCTTTTCCAACTAATATTCCCATCAGTAGCCCACAAGTGCTTCAAAAACAGCGCAATACGTTCATCATCACATTCAAAAATGCTATCAGGTAATTTTTTATCGTAGGAACGTACCCTTTCTAAGCCTAATTTTTCGTACCAAAGTGTGATAGGATGTTTCACTTTGTGGGTCAAATGATAAGGCGTTTTGAGGTAGGTATGCCACCAATTTTTTTCTTGAATGATTTTTCCTTCTATCCCAAATAATTCCTTTGCACAAGTATTGACAATTTCAATATTATCCATGTCTGCACTTGTATAGTGATAGGGAGATTTGGGCAGAATACAGCCATCTCCAATCAAATGTGCCAACAAAATTAACTCTTTTTCGGAAAGGGGATTGCTGGGGTTTTCGACTGTAATTTTACGAGGGGTAGCTAATCTTTCCCCTACTTTTAAGGCATCTAATCGTTTCCAACCGTCTATAGTTAGGAAAGGGTGATTGGCACTTGCTTTTATTTTTTTGCCCGTAACAGTCTCTAATTCAAATGTTTGCTTTTTACCAGAATAAAAAGCTTTTACCAAGTTTCGAGGAGCTATGTTCATATTCTCATCTACGCCAAGACAAGAAAAAGGGGTTTGCGTTGTTCTTTCTGCAAGCGATTTTATGGTAACAAGTCTGCCCGTTTCTGCATCTGTTATCAAAGAATCTCCAGCCAAACAGCCAGACTCCCTCAAATCGCTCAACTGCGGCTTCTTATCCCCTCCCCTTGTCTCCACTGCCCGACTCAACTGCGAAAGGGCTATTACACAGACATCTAACTCCTTAGCTATCTCCTTCAAAGCCCGCGAAATCCCAGCAATTTCCTGCTCACGATTGCCCCCTTTTGTAGAGCTACCCGTCATTAATTGCAAATAATCAATGATAACCATTTCGATTTTTTTCTCTGCTTTGAGGCGGCGACATTTTGCCCGCAAATCCATGATAGAAATGCCGGGCGTGTCGTCTATATAAATCGGTGCGTCACTCAAAGTCCCAATACGGTTCATGAGTTGCGTCCATTCAGCGTTGTTAAGCTTTCCATTTCTTACCATTTGCGCATCAAGCTCCGCTTCCGAACAAATCAAACGCTGCGTGAGCTGTATAGCCGCCATTTCAAGGGAAAAAAAGGCGACAGGAATGCCTTTTCCTACGGCTGCGTTTCTGGCGACCGTCAGAGTGAAGGCTGTGTTATGGGTTACTGTACAATCTTCTAACAAAAATAAACGGTTTCCGTCTATTTCAAAGCCAAAATATTCATCTTCTTTGTCAAATTCGACAGAAATAGGGGTCTGTTTTTCATTTTTTTTGGGAAAAATAGGGGCTTTTTTGGCTGCAATTTTCACAGGAATTTCACTCAAATTTTCTGTTATAGACAGCGTGAATTTTTCTTTTGCCAATGCCCATTTTCCTTGAGGAATACTTTTTTGTTGCAAATCTGTTTGAAAACCCAAAGTATCTACCAAGTATTTAATTTGATGAATCCATTTTGTATAAGCCTCAAAATGTGCGTTTTCGTTTGCTTGTTTGAACCAAGTAAACTCAAAATCAAAACCATATTTTTTGCTACTTGCCACATATTTACCCATTGCATCAATCAAACCTGCCAAGACAGCCAAGCGATTTTGGCGACTGTTATACAAATAAGTATTAGGAATATATTTTGGTGGCAAAAAAGACTTTGTAGCTTTGTCTATTAAATGGAGGCTTGTCAATTTTCCTGTTAAGCTATTTTCCCCTTGTTGCTGAAATTGGTAGCGATTAGCTGTAGAATATTGTTGATGTTGAAGGCTAATTTCGGACTTTTCTGCAAATTGAATGAGATAATCATGCAATTCCGGGCTGTTATTTTTATCTGAAATAAGGGCGCAATCATACATAGTTGTATTACCCATCGCTATCCACAAACCCACAAAATAAGGGTCTATAAGGGTTTCTTTCGCAGGAAAATCTATAGCAACCTTATAGCCTTTGAAGGATTTATATCTTTGATTATCAGCAAGATATTCTTTTACTTCGAGAAAATGAGACTTTGCATTTTTATCTTTTAAGGCTAAAATATGGCTCTCATTTACCCGATAATCTATGCCTTTATGTTGGCGAATCCAGTACATATTTTCCCTGCCGCGTGCCAAAGACAAGACTTTTCGAGGGGTAGAATCATCTCCCATCAGCAGTTCGCCTACTTGTATCTCTTCCACTTTTTTCAACGTGCCGTCAAACATCAAGACTTTTGTGCCTTTTCCGAGGCATTTTCCCATCGCAGGTCTTGCTGCAACTATCACTAAATCCGTCTTTTGCCAGCCCGAAGTAAGCCTGTCCAATTCTGTAAAACCCGAAGGAATCCCTGTCATTCCCTCGCCTTTGTCTTTGAGGTCTTCGAGTTTTTTGAGGGTCAGCATCACCAATTCGGTCATACCC
>JAYUZN010000329.1:0-15423 GCA_043751755.1 Bacteroidota bacterium
TGGGACAGTAGAGGTATATATTGCCTTGTATTTTCCGCAATGGAAGAAAGAAAAAGTGGATAAAATACTCTCTTCCAAGCAGGCTTATGTAGTGCTGAAAGAGTTCTTTAGCCAATTAAAACAAGAACAAGACCGCCCACCTTTGTATTTGATAATAGACGAATACGACCATTTTACCAATGAATTACTTTCGTTTGATTTGGAGGCTTTCAAAACTTCTGTGAGCCGCAATGGTTGGGTTCGAAAGTTTTATGAAACCATAAAAATCGCTACAGGGGAAGGTGTCGTAGATAGAATTTTTATTACAGGGGTTTCCCCCGTAACCCTCGATGGCTTGACAAGCGGCTTTAATATCTTGAAGCATCTTAGTATGCACCCTTCTTTTAATGAAATGATGGGCTTCAAAGCTCCCGAAGTAGCCGAAATTTTGACGGGGGTAGGCGTTCCCGATGCAGAACTGAACAAAGTTATGGAAGACATAACTGCTTGGTATGACGGTTACAAGTTTGCGGTAGAAGCCAATATTTTGGTTTATAACTCGGATATGGTCTTATATTTTGCCGATAAATATCGAAGTATGGGGCATTATCCTTTCAATATGATGGACATCAACATTATGAGCGATTATTCCAAAATCCGCAGACAGTTTATGATAGGCGGGCGAGAATCGGAAAATATAGCGATTTTGGAGGAGTTTTTACAAGATGGAGATGTATATTCAGAACTTACAGAGCAGTTTACTTTTGAAAAACATTTTGACAAAAAGGACTTTATGAGCCTCATTTATTACAATGGGATAACCACTATCAAAGGCTTAAAAGGAGCTTTAATCAATTTCAAAATTCCTAATTATGTCATCAAACGGCTATATTTCGACTATTTTCGCCAGATTTTGATGGAAAAAGCGCAAATTCAGGGAGACGTATTGGGTTATCAAGAGGCATTAATGGAATTAATTTTTGAGAATGATATTAAGCCACTCATCAAAGTCGTAAATGAATTATCAAAACGCTTATCTGGGCGAGATGCCATTAAGTTTAGCGAAAAGCATCTCAAAATGCTGTTTGCCACCATTTTTTCATCTTCTGATGCCTTGTTTTTGCATAGCGAATATGAGACAGGGCGGGGCTATGTAGATATTTATTGGGAAAAAACAGTGCGTTTTACAGATGTTCCCAACGCTTTTATATTTGAATTAAAATATCTTTCCAAAGCCGAGCGCAAAAAAATGACCGCCGCCGTCTATAAAAAATATTTAGAAGCCGCTGAAAAACAGCTGGTGGATTACAAAAATACGCCTTATTTCTGCGCAATTCCGTACCTCAAAGCACATTTGATAGTGTATATCGGCGATACTTCGGATTATGTAAAAGAAGTGTAAGTACTAAGAACTACTGAAATCTTTTCAGAATAGGTTATCATTGTAGAATGGATAGTTCCCTGTAGGGGCGAAATATTTATAAGAGGGGGTCGGGTAATCATTTTCTATAAATATTCCATCCCTACGGGATTAAACACAAATAATTGATTTTCAATTATATATATACTTTTGCATAGTTCTTAGTAAGTACCTAATAACAACTCTTTTCATGAAAAAAACGATACTTCTTTGCGCCATTCTCTCATTTTTAAGGCTTGCTTTTTGCCAAGCTCCTTTCCCCAATTTTGATAGCTATATTCAAACAGCTATGATAGATTGGCAGATACCTGGCATGTCGGTTGCGATTGTGAAAGACGGGAAAATAATCTATGCCAAAGGCTACGGAGTGCGCAATATTTCTCGCCCAAATGAGAAAGTAGATGAAAATACGATTTTCGCTATTGGCTCTAATACCAAAGCCTTTACTGCAACTGCCCTTGCCCTTTTGCAGCAAGAACGTAAACTTAGTTTAGAGGATAAAGTAGGTCGTTTTTTCCCTAACTTCAAAATGGCAGATGATTTTGCTACACAAGAAATGACTATCAAAGACTTGCTTACGCATAGGATTGGTATTGATACTTGGAACGGGGATTTTACGCATTGGGGTTCAAAATATAGCAAAGAGGAGTTGATTCAAAAAATGAAATACATACCTACGGCGAGCAGCCTTCGCAGCCGTTTTGCCTATTGCAATATTGCTTATATGCTGGCAGGAGAGGTGATTCCGAAGGTTACAAAAGGAAAAACTTGGGAAGTATTTTTGAAAGAACGTTTCTTTGAGCCTTTGCAAATGTCCCGCACCTGCACAAGCACGAATGAACTCCCTGCCTTTGACAATGTAGCTATGCCGCATACTTTATATAGAAAAAAACTTATGCCTGTTCCTTGGCGAAATATAGACAATTTGGCGGCTTGCGGCTCTATCAATTCTACCGTTATAGACATGTCGCATTGGCTCATTATGCAGATGGATAGCGGCAGATATGCCGGGAAAATGATTGTGCCTCAACTCGTATTGAATAATGTACATGCTGCACAGGTGGCAATTCCTGTTTTGCCTTATCATAATGACCTGTTTCCAAGCTCTCATTTTGCGGCTTACGGCTTAGGGTGGTTTCTCAAAGACTATCAAGGCAAAATGCTCATACATCATGCAGGAGTTGTGGACGGCATGATGTCGCAAACAGCTTTTGTTCCTGAAAATAACATAGGGCTTGTGATTTTGACAAATAGTGATGCACATCATTTTACAGATGCACTTATGTATCAAATCTTAGACGCTTATCTCGGCGAGACGACAAAGGATTGGAATAAGGCATTTTTGGCAGAAAAAGAGCAAGAAGCCGAAAATTCAGAGCCTTTTGGCGCAAGTAAAAACACTCATAACAAAGCGTCTTTGCCCTTAGAATCCTATACAGGTTATTATCTTCATCCCCATTATGGGCAAATGACTATCCGCCTTCAAAATAAAGAATTGGTCGTACAGCCTTCTGCTCACCCCAATATTACGGGTAAAATAAAGGCATGGAATGGCGACAAAATGCTGTGCGAATGGTCAGATAAAGTTTGGGATAGCAGTGTATTGTCTTTTATGATAGAAAATGGAAAAGTGAAAGATTTTGATATGTCCGTTCGCCCAGATTTGATAGACCCAATGCTGTACGTATTTGAGAAAATGGAATAAATGAGGGCTTACACATTTTGCCGCGAATTGCACGAATTATACTCAAAACGGGATAGATTTTCCATAATTTTTTTTTGGTAAACATGTCATTTCTTCAAGAAATGACATGTTTACCAGCAGTTTTAAATATGGAAAAACTATCCATATGAATGGAAAATAAATAAAGTACCAATATAGACTATAGCGCAAACTCGCCGAACCTTCTGCATGAAATCAACCCCCTATTTTTTCCCTTCTGCAAACCTTTCTTCAAACATTTTGCGGAAGTTGGTTACAGATTCTTGGTCTCCCATGACAACATGAAGTTCATTATTTTTTTTCTTCATTTTTACCAATTCGGCTTCCATAGGCACATTCACATCATCTGTATAGTTAGAATAAAATTTTATTTCATATCTGAAAAATTCCAAATAAATAAAATTAAATTTATCTATTTCTAACAAAACAGTGAGCTTGTCAGGTTCTGTAACTCCTTCGTCATTGTCGTGTGCAAGTTCCCACAAAATCTTGCCTTTTACCATCTTGTTCACCGTCTCGCCATTGAGGGCAAGCAAGCCCACATCTCCACTATGATACAAAGAACGCTGCAAAGGATTGTAGTTAAAATTGACATTTGACAGCAGTAAAGTATTGTTAGGCAAGGCTTTAGCAATGTCTATGTCTTTGGTAACGAGAATATCTTTTGTTGCCTCATAAAATGTTTTTGTTTTTTCATCTCCCGGATTATCTGCATCTAAAAACTCTGAAAGATTCTGTTTCATCAAAGGCACACCATAGTTTACATCTTTCATAGAAACAGACATAAACATAAAGGTTTCTATCAATTTTTTGGAAGGCGCAGTAGGCATCAAACCCGGAAAATCTAGACTCATCACCAAATTTGTAGAAACTTTTTGGGTTTTTATATCCTCTTTCCACGCACCTACTACCTTGGGAGCCACCGTTTTCTTGTAAAAATCTTGGAAAGCTACATTGAAACGACCTGTAGAAGTAATGGTGTTTTGCAATTCATTGAAAGAAACCGTTGTCCCTTTTAACACAGCTCCTTTCAGCTTTTCTTCTGCCCCAATTTTAAATTCTTTGCTGCCTCGGTCAAAAGTAAGCCCCGTAAGTTTGTCCTTTGCAATCGCAGAAGGGCGCAACACTACAATGTCATCTCCGTTTTGTTTAGGCTGCAAGAAAGTAGAATAGAAACTTTTATAATTTTTGTTATAATTCAGCCCCACAGTCAAGTCTTCGCCCGCCGCATTGCTCAAATCCTCCTCGATAGGAATGAACAAAGAGTCCGGATTTACGACTGTTTTTGGGAAAGAGAACCACGTTTCTTTGAAAATATCATTATCCGATTCGATTTTTACCTCGCCTTTAAACGCCAAATATTTGCGCGAAGCGTCCAATTCTGCCTGCCCTCTAAAACGCACTTTTTCCGTAATATAGAAATTCTGCTCGTCTTTAATATCTGCCAATGCAATGGTTACAAGGCGTTTTTGGTCTACGTGAATGCTGTCAAATCTCACAAATTGTGGCTTGCCATTTATATTTACAGAATAGTCATAAATTCCAGTACCTCTGTATTTTTTGGAGGAAAAAATATCCACTTTTGCGCCATAAATCTTATGCTGCTTCGTAGTCAAATCCGCTTCTACTGTACAATTTTCGATTTTTTTCACAAAACCATCAGGATAAATCGTAACATTTCCGTCCGCAGGCGTTATCAACGCATCTGCAACCACAATCACAGGCACGCCTCTCACCTCAATATTTCGGACTTTCATGGTATAAAAAGCCTGTTTTGCCGTAAATTTCAAGCTGTCTAATGCAGGATTTACCGACACGAAATAATTATCCAACGGATAAACACTCAAAGCGTCCATCGCCAATTCGCCCGATTCACGCTTGTAAGTTCCTTTGTTAAGAGAGGCTTTGTATTTATGTATGGGAAAAGTGGCATGAGCTACGCCATTTTCTTTGGATTGAAAAGAGGTCTCATGCCGCCGCACATCATACTTTATGTCGACGTGGTCGGCAATAAAATGGTTTAAATCTAAACTATCATCATCATGCAGCGCAAAAGTCCCATCAAAAGTATAAAATTCCATCTCGTCAATTATCATGCTATCACTCGTGATGCTTACCGCCCCCGTAGTCATCGTGCCTTGCCCCAAAACCCCTTTTGGTGTTATAATCATTTTTCCTTTAAAAGTTGCTTCTCCGCCAAAGACTTGAAGCGGCTCATCTATAGTCGTGATTTCCAACCTATCTTTGTTCACATACCAATGAAAATCCGTTCTTGTGCCTTTGACTTCGGGAATATGATAGGAACGGCGCATGTCAAAGGTTTTTGTAAAGGCAAAACAGGAGTCAAAATGAAAAATAAAAGTGTCGCTTGTGGTAGTCGTTTCCAAATATTCTACCTTTCCTTTTCCATGCAAACCAAACAAATCCATCGTTAAATCATTGAAAAATTTTCCTTTTTTGTTGTAACAATCCATGCCAAATAATTCCGTAGTATGCCGCAAACCCAAAGAATTATCGGGCATAACTGCGAGGGTTTGCCTAAATTCTGGGAAAATATTGGAGGAAAAAAAGCTGCCATCAAATTGCAAAGAACGCTCATCAAAGGTCGCAAGGCTATCCAAAATAAAGGGGTCAAGGGCGAAATAAAGCCTATCTTTTTCATATATCCCATTTTGAACAGGGTCTTTTGCCCAATATACATAAGATTTATCATACGTATCTAACACAGGAAAAGCGGAATAATTTTTGGAACCATTTTTATTTTTGGGGTCATCTATATGAATACGTCCTTTTATTTTTTCAAAAGCTGTGTTGCGCAAAGCTCTTTGCAAAGGCGTAAATTCAAAGCCTTCAGGCGGGTTGCGCACAAGGATAAATCTAAGCGAATCAATGCTATCCAAATAGATGTTAAACCCTTCATAATCAAAGGTAAAGCCCTTTCTATCATCAGAATAAAAGTTCAATTTACTGACCGCCATCAAGCCGCCATATTGCAGATTTCTGTCCCTTTTCACTTTTACAACATTGTCTTTTGGCACAATGCGCACAAATTGCGAATCGCTCAACGCAAAGGCTTTTACGCCATTCATGTCCACATCAAGGCTATTCAAGTTCATATCCATCAAAGCATTAGAACCTTCTGTAACATTGCCCACAAGCATTATTGGGTCATAATCTTTCTTTTGCAAGGCTGCGCGCGTCCAGTCATAGAGTTTTTTGCTCGGCTCTATTACATTGTTTTTGGTGTCATATATCAAATAGCCTTCGCTTTGCAAACGGGACAGAGACATTTTGAAACTGCTCAAATCTTGGTTGAGATTGCCATAAGCTTTCATGACCCCTTCTGGCGTAACTAACTCATTTTCATGCTCATAAACAAAACGATAAATCAAGCCCAAAGGGTGAAAATTCATTACGCCTCGCATTTGATTGTAGCGGGTTTGACTAAAAAAGTCGATAGATTCAATGCGTGCCACCTTGTTTTCTTGGTCTATAAACGCCGTAAAATGCAAATCATCTGAATTGAGTTTCCAGACAACGGTTTCAAAATACATGTAAAAGTCGTGATAGGTGCTTAAAAAAGGCTGCGTATTGCCCCGTCTGCCCCGTTTTAACACCAATTCCTCGTCTCCTCGTCTATACCTCAAATCCATGCCAGGGTGCATCAGCGTATCTTTGTCTCCCAAGAAAATGAGCGTTTTTACATTGTTACCTGTGAGTAAATTCATGTCCAAAATAAACTCATTTGCTTCTAATTGAATGGCAGGTTTCCCATTTCTCGTAAAAATCATTTTGGCAGGAATCACCTTTCGCACAAGCGAAGGGTCAGGAATATCGAAGGCAATCACAGGCGTATAACTCGAAGTTACAATAGTGGAATCTTTGCCATCATTGGCAATAATTGTGTTATATTTTACCTCTTCTTTTTTAATTTCCTCTGTGTACCAGCCCCCGTCATCAGCATGAGTTTCAGAGGCATTTTCTTCTTCTACGCCAAATTCACTATACAAAGTTTCTGCCGTAGGAATCCCCGAATCTGCGGGTTCTTCGCCTGGAGTTGTTTCGTTTTTGATAATTTCGGGCTTCTTTTTAGGGGTACGTGGGGTAGGCGGCGTAGGAATTTTTGGGGCTTCAAAGGTAACTAATGAGTCATAAGCAGAGCCTACGGTACGCGAACCTTTGAGAGAAAAGCCGCCTTGATAGTCCACACTTGGCAGGATATTTTTGAGAATTACGCCTCCGCCATAACTTCTAAAATACGGAAAATCCGCTTTATTCGCATCTTTATGCCCCCAGTTTTTCTCCTCAAAATGCCCCAAAATAGGTTTATTGGCTATCATTTTGGCATAATAAAAGGTAACACTATCCGCAGAAATTGCGAGCAAATTGAAGTTTACCCGATATTTCCGAAATTCACAATAGGCTTCAGGTATCCCCATTTTTGACCAATCTATTGTGCCTCCCATGCCTACAAATGCGCGCGAAATCAGGTTAAAGTCGCCCGAAGTCCGTTTAATGGTAGAGCTATCATTGGCAGAGCGAAAACTAATATCACTTTTGCGCACCGCAATCACAGGAGCTTTGTAAGTTTCGCCTTTTTCTTTCATTTCCAAATAGTAAAGGCGGGGCATTTCTTGCGAAATATGCCACAAAAATCGAGTCGTCTTTACAGGATTTCCTTCAGGAAGATACTCTATAAGCGACTTGAAATAGAGCCGTACACGCCTCACCTCCATGTCTTTAATGGCTTTTTCGTTTACGTCAAAAAAATCTTTGGGCTGCAATTTTACATATACATTGTTGCTTTTTACGAGATTGACGGCTTGAATATAGAGCGAAATATCGGGCGAATATTGGGCTTTTTTGGCAAGCAAACTGTTTACTTGAGAGATGATTTGCGTCTTTTCTTGTTCCGAAAAAGCCGAGCCTTTCCAATTAAATTCAAATAATTGGAAGGCTTTTTGCGCATCATCTGCACGTGTTTGCGCCAATTTGGTTTTGAGTGCCTCCAAAAACGCGGTTGCTCCCGTAGGCAAAGACTCGGTTTGCGCATGAGCCGTAAAGGTTGCAAGCAATAATGTAATTAACAGGAGAAAATAGAATCTCATTGTATGGTAGCTAAATTTTGAGGGGCTGCTGAAAAATGTATCATAAGCCCTTACATTAACGATAAGGGTACAATATTATTGATTTTTTTCGAGATACGCATATTTGAGGGATAATTCTTTTGAATTTCACGCAGATTTGCGCAGATGAAAGCAGATTTCGCAGATGAATAAGAAAATATGTGAATAATCTGCGTGAAACAATTAAAAAATGCTACCTTTGTTTTTCAACAAAAATATATGGGATATAGCAATTATAAAAGCCTTCGTCAAGCCTTAGAGCGGCTTAATTTAGAAGAGACCGACCTGGATTTGTTTTCCGATGTCCCACCTTCTGAGCCGTCTCCTTGGCTGAAACAGACCTTAGAAATAGGGAAAAGTATGCCACTTACGAATGAAAAAAGTAAGTCAGAACGGGTAATTTCCCCTATTTTAATGGAGGTTATTAATTATTACAAAGCCGATTTTACTTTGTATTCGGGCGCGGATTTGTATATAGACGACAAGCAAGACTTGTCAGGGGCATGTGATTTTGTGATTGCCAAACATCCGAGAAAGCAAATTATGCAAGCCCCTATCATCAGTCTTGCCGAAGCAAAAGACCAGGATATGGATTATGGACAAGGACAATGCCTTGCACAAATGTATGCAGCACAGGTTTACAATGCGCAAAGAGGCAAGCCGCAACCCTACATTTATGGCTGTGCTGTAACAGGTGGCGAATGGAAGTTTTTGAAATTGGCAGAAAATCAAGTGTGTATAGATACTGAAAGCTATTATTTATCGGATTTGCCTAAGATTTTGGGGATTTTACACCATGTTATTCAGTCTTATTTGTAGTTTTTTATCTTTCTTTACCGCAAAAAAACATATGGGATATAGCAATTACAAAAGCCTTCGTCAAGCTTTAGAGCGGCTTAATTTAGAAGAGACCGACATGGATTTGTTTTCTGATGTGCCACCTGTTGAGCCGTCTCCTTGGCTCAAACAGACTTTAGAAATGGCAGAACTTTCTCCTTTGACGAATGAAAAAAGTAAATCAGAACGAGTTATTTCTCCTATTTTATTAGAAGTTTCACTTTGTTATAAAGATAAAGTAGCTTTGTATTCGGGCGAAGACTTGTATGTAGATGATAAGCAAGACTTGTCAGGTCCTTGCGATTTTATGATTGCCAAACACCCTAAAAAGCAGGTTATGCAAGCTCCTATTATCAGCCTTGCCGAAGCAAAAGACCAAGATTTGGATTATGGACAAGGGCAATGTGTAGCACAAATGTATGCAGCACAAGTTTACAATGTGCAAAGGGGCAAGCCGCAGCCCTTTATTTATGGCTGTGCCGTAACAGGTGGAGATTGGAAATTTTTGAAATTGTCAGAAAATCACCTTTTTGTACATGAGAAAACCTATTACTTATCGGATTTGCCTAAGATTTTGGGGATTTTACACCATGTTATTCAGTTGTATTTGTGAAAAAAGGTGTTTCACGCAGATTTTCGCAAATTAGGGACGCAGATTTCCACAGATTAAGAACAATCTGCGAGAATCTGCGGTTAAATCTGTGCAAATCTGCGTGAACTTCACATAGCTGCAAAATAAAAAATATCATATAAAGTATGTGTCATGACAGCAACGGCAAATTTTCTTTTTATAATGACCCAACTCATGATAGCCGCAAATAGCAAGCGATAAAAGAAAAAGTACAAGTGAAAACTGTCTCCTGTGGGGATAAGAATGTGCGATAAAGAATAAATAATAGCTGCTGCAACAATAGAAGCTGCAAAACGTGGCGTATGAATCCATTTGGTTTTTTCAAAAGTTTTGAGCAAAAATGGAGTATTAATAGGGCTAATATGTGAGCTTAATTTTCCACTTAGGATGCGAATAAGCCAATATCTAAACAAAAATTCTTCATAAAAACCACTTCCACAAGCAATCGCAAAACCTTGAATAAAGGTAGTTTCATAATATAATAATTGCTTAGGGAGGAGGAGAGGAGGAGGAGTAGAAGGGGCGATAATAGCCAATAAACCTTCTGTAATATCGGGCAGAAATGCAAACATAAGTGCTGCATATATAATTGATTCACAAAACATTAGAACAGTATGTAGCCAATTCATGCGCCAATGTGGTTTCGGAGGAATCGGGATTGGCACAGTTCCAGTATCCTTTGCTGCAACTATGCTTTTCATGGTAAGCAATTCAAAGATTTGCTGCTCTTTTTCGTCTCGTATGCCACGATAATCTTTGGAAATATTGATACCATACACAATCAAAATGCCGAGAGAAACCAACAAGGAGCGAAAAGGAAGGAAGGAAAATACTTGAAACCAAATATCTCCATTTTCTAAGCCACCGACTTGAGGGGTGCGCACAAATAACATCAAGATTTCATACACAATCAAAATAGTAGCTACTATAACATGATTATGAAAACGATGCTTAATATTGCTCGCATAAGTAGCAACTAAAGGATTCTTGTGGAGTGAAAATATACTTTTGAGCAGTGAAAACATTTGAAAATGGTAAATGAAAAGCCAAAAGTAGGATTTTTTTGCGGTTTGTGTGCAAAATTTCGGCTACCTTTGTGGGATTTCTCGCAGATTTGCACAGACGGGGACGCAGATTTTCGCAGATTAAGAAAAATTTGCGAAAATCTGCGGTTAAATCTGCGTTCATCTGCGCGATAAAACAATAACTTATGCACCAAAAATACCTCATTCCATTTCTCGCTTTTGCGATAGCTTGCACTTCTGAAAATAAAAATACAGAGAAAAAAATCGTAGCAAATATTTCTCAAGAAATGCCTGTGAAAGGTACGGACATTTCCCCCCAAAAAGAAATAGACACAATCGATAAAAGTAGAGCCCTTTCCGTCAAAAAAGAGACGCCTATTCCGCCCAAAAAAGACAGCATAAAGCCAAAAATGCCCAAACCAAAACCCACAGAAAAGTCTTTAGAACAAAGCCTTACAGATATGGGATTGATTGATATTCAAACGATTGACGCAAGCATAAAGTCAGATGTCAAATATTCTACAACAGATAATTTTATGAAAGCTGATGCGTATGGCGAGTTAAATAAGATTTTTTTGCAAAAAGAAGTGGCAGAAATGTTGGCAAAGGCGCATGTAGCCCTCAAAAAAACCTATCCCAATTATCGTTTTATTGTCTTTGACGGCGCAAGACCTTTTCGGGTTCAGCAAAAAATGTGGGAGATTGTGAAAGGCACAGACATGGCGCATTATGTAGCAATTCCTAATGCAAAAGGCTCTATGCACAATTATGGTTGTGCCGTAGATTTGAGTGTTATAGACGAAAAAGGAAAGGAATTGGATATGGGTACGCCCTTTGATTTTTTGGGAGCTTTGGCACAAACAACGGTCGAAGAAGCCTATATCAAGCAAGGAAAACTGACGCGCAAACAGGTAGATAATCGCCTTATTTTGCGCAAAGCTATGGAATCTGTGGGCTTTAAAGTCTTGAACAGAGAATGGTGGCATTTCAATGCTTTTTCTGATGTTACTGTTTTACAGAAATATAAAAAAATCCCGTAAGGCTGTTTTAAAGTAGCGCACTTTTCAAAAGTTCGCCCCTTTAACAACGCTATTCTGATAACATTTTCGCAAGTATTTCTTAGGAACGAAAATAAAATAACTTGACATTCTTCTCACCACTAAGGCACTAAGAATCACTAAGCAATATGGTAAAAGAAGACATCTAAGCTACGCTTTTTCTTTCTTAGTTTACTTCGTGCCTTAGTGGTAAATGATTACTTTATTTATTTTTTGTTCCTCATTTGCCTAAAATCATAAAAAAAGCGTATTTTTGTTCTTTCATATCGAAAAATATCCATGAAGCGAAAACTTATTCTGATTGTCCTTATTTCCATTTCCCTCCTTTTGCCGTTGTTGCACTACGCACAGCGGTCAAAAGCGCGTGCCATGCTTGCAAAAGACCGGGCGCGCTTGGAAAAGAAAATTGAGGCAGTCAATACTCTTTTGGCTGAAACAGCGTCTAAAAAAGAAAAATCTCGCAATGAATTGACCGTCATTGATAAGCAAATTCATTTAAGAGAAGAATTAATTACCTCTTTGGAAGATGAGATTTTGGATATTACGGTTTTAATTCCTGATTTGGAAATAGACATTGCGGACTTGGAAAATGATTTGGGAGGGCTGCGCAAAAATTATGGAGCTACAGCGCAACTCACCTATAAGACCTATAACGAAGAAAATATTTGGTTGGCGATTTTGAGTGCGGAAAGCCTGTCGGAAGTCTATTATAGAATGGTGTATTTTCGGCAGTTTAGCGTCTATCGCACGCGACAAATGCAGGCTTTGGTGCGTTCCCAAAAGGTGTTGGAGGATAAAATTGGGGAACTCAATCTTTCTATAAAGGAAAAAGAGCAGCTTATTTTGGAAAAGCAAACGGAAGTAGAAAAATTGGAAGGCAGTAAATTGAGCAAGTCTTCTTTGTATCAAAGTCTCCGCCAAAGAGAAGCTGAATATAGAGAAGAACTTGAAAATCAAAGACTTGCCCTTAAAGATTTGATTGAAAATATGGATATTTCCTCCACAGAGCCAGAACCCACGCCTTTGCTGCCTGTTTCGAGCGAAGATGCGCCCAAAATAGAAGCAAAATCTAAAGAAAAGCCCAAAAGAACCGAATATGACCCTACAGGCAAGGATTTTATGAAACAAAAAGGGAACCTGCCTTGGCCCGTAGATGCGGACAAAAGCATTATTGTAGGCAAATATGGGCATACAGAAGACGAGTATGGCAATAACGTGAAAAATGACGGCGTTTTTATTCGTACTCCCAAAGGGCAATCGGTTTCGGCGGTGTACGAAGGCAAGGTAACTGCGGTGTTAAAAGTGCCAGCAAGTGGTACAATGGTGATTGTTTCGCATGGAGAGTATCGCACTGTCTATGCCAATTTGCGAGAAAGCCATGTTTCTGTGGGAGAGGTGATTAAAGCTAAACAATCTATAGGCGTTGTGCGCAGCGACCCTCGTACAGAGGAAACGGTTTTTCATTTTTTGGTTCACAAAACGCCAGACGTGTATTTAGACCCCATGAAATGGTTGGAAAGAGATAGGTAATGGGGGTAAAAATGGAGAATGCCCCCAAAAATATAATCTTTTTTTTTGCAGAAAAAGAAATAAGTCTTACTTTTGTAGGCGAATAATAAGCCACTTTAGCTCAGTTGGTAGAGCAATTGATTCGTAATCAGTAGGTCGGGAGTTCGAGTCTCCTGAGTGGCTCCTGAAAATCAAGCACTTACAATATTTTGTGAGTGCTTTTTTGTTTTACAGCCAAAATAGTTCCCCTTTCTTGTAACTATTTTCCTTTTCCATTCGTTTAAACTTCGATTTGTATAATTTTTCAAGAAAAATAGCTATTTTCTCGCAAAAAAGTGTTATTTTTGCGCCCTATTTGCGTCTAATTACAAAAAAGCGGCAAATACGCTATGACTTTACAAGCCACAATACAATTCGACATATTTATTAGCCTAATAATATACAATGAGACAGCTCAAAATCAGTAAGCAAATTACCAACCGCGAATCGCAGTCGTTGGATAAGTATTTACAGGAAATCGGGAAGGTAGAACTGCTTACACCTGATGAGGAAGTGGAACTTGCGCGCCGCATACGTCAGGGAGACCAAGCTGCTTTGGAACGCCTCACAAAAGCCAATCTTCGTTTCGTGGTTTCGGTTGCCAAACAATATCAAAATCAAGGGCTTTCACTCGGCGACCTCATCAATGAAGGAAACTTGGGTTTGATAAAAGCTGCGCGCCGTTTTGACGAAACAAGGGGGTTTAAGTTCATTTCTTATGCCGTTTGGTGGATTCGTCAAAGTATTTTGCAGGCTTTGGCGGAGCAATCTCGTATTGTACGCCTGCCCTTGAATCGTGTGGGGGCTTTGAATAAAATTAGCAAAGCTTTTTCGCAGTTGGAGCAAAAGTATGAACGTGAGCCTTCGCCCGAAGAAATTGCGCAAGTGATAGAAGGCATGACGGAAGATGAAATCGCAGAAACGCTGAAAATTTCGGGAAGACATACTTCTATTGAAGCTCCTTTTGCACAAGGAGAGGAAAATAGTTTGCTTGATGTCTTGCGCAATGATTCGGAACCTGACCCCGATAATGTGCTTATAAATGAAAGTTTGAGCAGAGATGTAGCACGTGCTTTGAGTACGCTCACGCAACGCGAGGCAGAAGTAGTGCGCTTGTATTTCGGCATTTCTGCAGATTTTGACAAGCCGCTTGAACATGCGTTTACTTTAGAAGAAATCGGAGAAAGATTTGATTTAACCCGCGAACGTGTGCGTCAAATCAAAGAAAAAGCCATTCGCCGCCTGCGCCATACTTCTCGTAGCAAAGGACTAAAAACGTATTTGGGATAAGAATTTCACGCAGATTTTCGCAGATTGTACAGTGAGCATAGTCGAACTGTTATCTGCGGAAATCTGCGTCTCCTATCTGCGGAAATCTGCGTGAAACTACAGCTTAAAAAACCCATTCGTATCCTCTTTCAGCACCAAAATCGCCTGTTGCGTTTCGGGCAATTCCGCCTCCTCCCGCAAAGTCTCTATGATTCCATTTGCCAGCGCAAACCCATTCGCATTTTCAGGAAGCCCCTGTAACACATTGAAAATCAAGGCAAGCGTTTTGTCTTTTGCTGCGACAAGAGCCGCCCAAGCATGAGTAGTCATATACACTTGTTGCGCAATGTTATGTTCAAATTCGCTCCGAATCGCGAAGTTCAATTCATTATGATATTGCTCTGCTGTTTGACTCGTAGGCGACTGCCGCAAAATAATATGCTGCGGAGAAATGCGTTCCAAAAACAACACGCCACGCTCATACGCAGCCATGCGCAACGGGAAATTTTGCTTCAAAACATCAGCTTTTATCTGCAATTCGCGCGTAGATTGCTCCTTTTTGATTTGCAAAGACAACACAGAACGCACTGCTAACAGCACTAAAGCCGCAGGTACAGAGTACATAATTGCCTGTGCCAGAATATTTACGATTTCCATATATAAATAATGTATTTCTCGCAGATTTTCGCAGATTGAACCGCAGATTTTCGCAAATGAGAACAATCTGCGTAAAATCTGCGTCTTTTCATCTGCGAAAATCTGCGAGACAAAGGTAGCCTTTTTCTTTCACACATTTAGTCCCAAAAT